>JAGDAW010000164.1 GCA_017959345.1 Lachnospiraceae bacterium
CCGAAACTTCCGTAATCCCCGGCATGGAAGGTTTCCTGTTTCACATTGTCATAACCGTAGATCGTGATGCTGCCCAGGTGGAAATCCCCGTAGGAGACCAGCATCTCGGGCACATTGTCGGCATCGATATAAGCCGCGGCAAAATGCGGCTCCAGCAGCTGAGAATCATTCCTCCATA
Organism: Lachnospiraceae bacterium; assembly: GCA_017959345.1. GTDB lineage: Bacteria > Bacillota > Clostridia > Lachnospirales > Lachnospiraceae > UBA1267. The sequence continues at coordinate 179 of JAGDAW010000164.1, forward strand.
CGTCCAGGATCCCGGGCACCAGCATCTCATAGGCCAGAACCGCATCCGTATAGGCCTCCGATTCGGACCAGTCCGGATCCGTTTCCCGGAAAAGCTGCGCGATGGACGAATACACCTGTCCGTGCAGCTCCGGCGCCTGTGATTCCGTCCCGGTTCCGTCCTGCCCCGCGGGGTCCCCGGACCGGGTCTGGGTGCCCGTTTCCTCCGCCGGGACGCTTTCCGGCGTCCCGCTCATGCAGGACGCAGCAAAAAGGAGCATCAAAGCCAGTATGGCTGCGGAAAGCCTTCCTGCATGCCGGTGTTCCGTCTTTCTCATTTTCTTCCCCCTCTCCCCTAAATGATTCCAACCGGGTTACGGAAAACCGGCCAGCCGCCTCGGCCGGCCGGTTTATTCTCTTCATTGTCATCGGCACAGCCGGCTTCCGGTTCCGGCTGCAGCTGCCCCGGCACCCGTCTTACGGGGTTCCGAAGGAATAGCCCATGGACCGGGCGGTATCGATGAACGCGCCGAGCGCCGCCGCGTTCGCGGGCTTGCTGTGAAGCAGGTACACGAACCCGTTCCTCAGGCGGCTCGTCATGTCCGCGAAGGCCTTCTCCGCGGTGTAATCGTCTCCCAGGTCCATATACAGGCCGGTGGCCATGACATACCGGAGGCCCATGACCCCGCTCAGGTAGACGTCGCGGGACACCGCTTCCTCATGCGGCGGGCAGTACAGGCGCAGGTCGTAATCGTAGCCGAGCACGTCGTACAGGCGGCTCCGGAACATCAGGATCTCGTTCACGAAGCGCACGTCCGACATGGTCGTCGTCCGCGTATGCGTAAATCCGTGGCAGCCGATGATATGGCCGCCCGCGATGATGTCACGAAGCAGCGCGACCGTGTCCACCCCGTTGGAGAGCAGGAAATCATTCAGGGAGATGAAGAAGACCGCCTTCACGCCCCTGCTGTTCAGCGCGTTCAGGATGGACCGCGTATCCCCGTTCTCCGTCGCGACGGTAAAGGTCAGGTAGATGACCGGCTTACTGGTATCCCCGGTGTAGAACGCGCCGTATTTCTGATATGAGAGGAACGCGCTTGTCGCCCGCACGTCTTCCGGCACGGGCAGGTACTGTCCGTAATCCACGCCGGCAATCAGGCCTTCCATGCCTTCCGGCGGCAGCTCATAATGGACGTGGGGGACGGCCGGCTGGGTCTCAGGCGGCAGCGTCTCCGGCGGTTCCGTCACGGGCGGCAGCGTCTCCGGCGGTTCCGTCACGGGCGGCAGCGTCTCCGGCGGCTCCGTCACGGGCGGCAGCGTCTCCGGCGGCTCTGTCTCGGTCGGTTCCGTCTCCGACGGTTCTGTCTCGGTCGGTTCGGTTTCGGTCGGCTCCGTCTCCGTCGGTTCGGTCTCCGTCGGTTCGGTTTCGGTCGGTTCGGTCTCCGTCGGTTCCGTCTCCGCTGTCCCGGGCACGGTCGGTCCTTCACCGGACGAAGGCACTTCCGGGCTTCCGGACGTCTCGTCCGTGCCGGCCTCCGTGCTGACGGCCGCTTCCGTGCTGACGTTCGCCTCCGTGCTGATCTCCGCTTCCGTGCTGATATCCGGGCCGGTGCTGCCTTCCGCTTCGCTCCCGGAAGGCGCCTGGGTCTCCCGCCCGGCCAGCACCTGCCGCCAGGGCTTCAGGAGCCGGATGGCCCACGGCGCCAGGTAATCCCCGTAATCGATCACACGGACACACCCGGACAGAAGAAGGACCGCGGAAAGCAGGAGCGGCAGCGCCGCCCGCTTCAGGAATCCCGCCGGTCTGGAGTTTTTCAGATGTTTCATTTCCAAATCCTCTTTCACACCTGCCGCGCCCCGATGGGCCCCGGATTACGCGTCTTTCTTCTTCCCGATCCCGCGGAAGCGGTTCTCGGTCCCGTTCAGCAGACGGACAATATTGTCCTTATGCCGGAAAATGACCAGCCCCGCGAGCACGGCCGTCATGATCCAGAACTCGATGTTCGGCGGCGTCAGCCATTCCGGGCTGTATTTCACGAACAGGTACACCCCGGCCAGGACGACTACGACGAGGTTCGCGATGATGCTGGACAGGGAAACGAGCCCCGTCGTCAGCGCGATGACGAAGAACAGTGAGATCGCGGGAAGCCAGACGGCCCACGACCACGCCAGGACCCAGCCCGCCGCGACGGAGACGCCTTTCCCGCCTTTGAATTTCAGATAGAACGGATAGTCGTTCCCCAGCATGACGCCGAGCGCGGTCCATGCAAGGTAGACGAGGCAGTACGGGTCCTCCCGGAAGATCATCCGCACCGCGAAACAGGGAATGAACGCCTTCAGCGCGTCCCCGAGGAAGACGATCAGCGCGTTTTTGAAGCCCATCACGCGGAGGGCGTTCGTGGCGCCCGTATTCCCGGAGCCTTTCTCCCGAAGGTTCACGCCGGTCACGCGGCTCACGATATACCCGGTCTGGAACAGGCCGAACAGATACCCGATAGCCAGAAGCAGCAGACGGATCATGCTTTTTCCCCTCTCTCCCGAATCACAAACTTCAGGGGTGTCCCGCGGAAGCCGAACGCTTCGCGGATCCGGTTCTCCAGGTAGCGCACATAGGAAAAGTGCATCAGTTCCCGGTCGTTGACAAAGATGACGAACACCGGCGGCTTCACGCCGACCTGCGTCGCGTAGAATACCTTCAGGCGGCGGCCTTTATCGGAAGGCGGCTGCTGCATCACCAGGGCGTCCGCGATGATTTCGTTCAGCACGCCCGTCCCGACGCGCATGGCCTGGTTCGCGAGGATCATGTCCAGCACTTCGTAGATCCGGCCGATGCGCTGCCCGGTCTTCGCGGAAATGAACAGGATCTCGGCGTACGGCATGAATGAGAGCGTCTTCCGCACATTTTCCGTAAAGCGGTAGATCGTTTTATCGTCCTTCTCCACGAGGTCCCATTTGTTCACGGCGATCAGGACGCCTTTCCCGCGCTCGTGGGCGATCCCCGCGATCTTCGCGTCCTGCTCCGTCACGCCTTCCGCCCCGTCGATCAGCAGGATCACCACGTCCGCCCGCTCCACGGCCGTCACGGCGCGGATGATCGAGTAACGTTCGATCTCTTCCCGGATCTTCGACTTCCTCCGGAGCCCGGCGGTATCGATGAAAATGTAGTCCTTATGGTCATGGCGCACGGTGGTGTCCACCGCGTCTCGCGTGGTGCCCGCCACCTCCGACACGATCATCCGGTCTTCGCCCGCGAGCTTGTTCAGCAGGGAGGATTTCCCGGCGTTCGGTTTCCCGATGATGGCGATCTTCGGCGTGTCGTCCGGCTCCGCCTCCCCGGTTTCCGCCGGGAAATGCGCGGCCACCGCTTCCAGCAGGTCGCCGATCCCCTTCTTCGAAATGGCGGACACCGGGACCGGGTCGCCGATCCCGAGCTGGTAGAACTCGTATACTTCCGCCATCTGTTTTTCAAAATTGTCCACTTTGTTGACGCAGAGCACGACCGGCTTCCCGGACCGCCGCAGCATGTCCGCCACCTTCCCGTCCGCGTCCTGCAGCCCCTGGCGCACGTCCACGATGAACACGATCACGTCCGCGGTCGCGATGGCGATCTCCGCCTGCTCCCGCATCTTCGACAGGATCAGGTCCCCGGAATCCGGCTCGATGCCGCCCGTGTCGATCATGGTAAACGTCGTGTTCAGCCACGTCGCGTCCGCGTAAATCCGGTCCCGGGTCACGCCCGGGGTGTCCTGCACGATGGAGATCTGGTCTTCCGCGATGGCATTAAACAGGGTGGATTTTCCGACGTTCGGGCGGCCGACAATGGCCACTACTGGTTTCATAACGCTGTCCTTTCTGAAACGGAAAGGGTGCACATGCGGCCTGCCGGTCCCTGCCGGTATGGGAAGCGGCGGGATGCCGGGACGCTGCGCGGGGGGCCTCAGCCGTTCCGGATCTCGTAAAGCCCGTGGCTCAGGTCATAATCCGACTTCCGGAGCCTGCCGCACATGGCGCGCACCAGCGTCTCTCCCCCGTTTTTCAGGATATAGACGGGGACGCCGAGCCGCTGCTCCGCTTCCGTGCGGGTCACATCGTCCAGGAACACCTCTTCGCCGCTCCGGAACATGCAGTTCGGGAGGAACAGCCCCTCGCCGAGGTCCGCGCCCTCGAGCTGGGCAATGAGGTCCTTCCCCGTCACGAGTCCGGCCACGGTGACGCCCGGGCCGAAGAAGTCGTTCCGGATGGCGCGCACCGTGTGCGAAACACCCGGGAATTTCATTGTAACACTTTTCAGGATTTTTTCAAGTAAGGGCGCCGCAAGTTCCCCGGTTGCGAACGTGTAACGGCGTTTTTTCCCGCACCGATGCACATTTTCCAGGGCGCGCGCCGCGTCGTTCAGGAGCAGGCGGCTCATCCCGACGCCGTTTTCGAGCTGCGGATAATCGTCGTACGTCTCCTCCGCGGGGAGCTCTTCCCCGGCGAGGAAATAGAATTCGTCGCTCGCGTGCACGAAATGGATCCCGCAGGCTTCGTACGCCTCCCGCTGCAGCCGCGCGGCCAGCGCGGTCACCCGGCGGGCGTCCTCTTCTGTAAACGGGTCCAGGTGCGCGAGCCCCTCCCGGTATTTCGTCAGGCCGACCGGCACGATGCTTAAGGACTCCATGACCGGCGCGTACCGCATGAGGTCCCGGACGGTCCGTTCGAGTTCCGCGCCGTCGTTGTACCCCTTGCAGAGGACGATCTGCCCGTTCATCCGGATGCCCGCCTCATAAAAGTCTTCGAGGTATGACAGGACCTTCCCGGCGAAGCGGTTCTTCAGCATGCGGACCCGGAGCTCCGGGTTCGTCGTATGGACGGAAATGTTCATCGGCTCCATGCGGTAACGGATGATCCGCCGGACGTCCTCCGGTTTCATATTCGTCAATGTGATGTAGTTGCCCTGCAGGAAGGACAGCCGGGAGTCGTCGTCCTTAAAGTACAGCGTCTCCCGCATGCCCGGCGGCATCTGGTCGATGAAGCAGAAAATGCAGGCGTTCGAGCACCGGATGTAGTCGCTCATCAGGTCGCTCTCGAAGGAGAGCCCGATGTCTTCGTAAGGTTCCTTCTCGATCTCCAGCTCCCACTCTTCCCCGTCGGGTTTGCGGACCAGGAGCGTCACCGTTTCATCCAGGGTGAGCGTGCGCCAGTCAAAGACGTCCCCGATCTCCTGTCCGTTCACGGAGAGCAGCACGTCCCCCTTCTCGATGCCGAGTTCCTGCCCTATGGAGTTTTCTTCTACATATACGATCCTGTGTTCCATCGCCTGTTGTCCCGAATCGTTTCAAAAGAAAAACCCGGGCACCTGCCCGGGTTTTTCATCCAAAAACTCATGCCATAGCGTTTACTGCCTTCGCAAGGCGGCCGATCTTTCTGGAAGTCGTGTTCTTATGATACACACCCTTCGTGGTCGCTTTCGCAAGTTCCGTCTCAGCAGCCCTGAAGGCGGCTTCCGCGGCAGCTTTGTCGCCGGACGCGATCGCCGCATCCACTTTCTTCACAAAAGTCTTGCAGCGGGACCTGGCGGCCTTGTTTCTCTCGGTTCTCGTCTGAGTGACCAGAATACGCTTTTTAGCAGATTTAATGTTTGCCATGCGGCACCTCCGTAAAGATTATTGAAGGTCCGGGGGTAGAGGGTGCCCCGTTCCCTCAGGCCGCAGAACCGGAGACACGTTCGTCCTGCTGCACACATACCGTATAAGGATACCATATTTTCCGGGAATGTCAAGCACTTTTTTCACATTCCCACGCAAATCTTCCGAGGGATTCCGCGCCGGGCCCCCTGCCGGATCCCCGTGCCGGGCCCTGCGGGCAGCCTGGGATCATTCCCGCATCCCCCGGGGACGGACTGGTTCATCCCGTGTAAAATTTCCTGGACAGACGGCATCCGCCCGTCCGGCCGCCCCGTACGCAGGGGGTTATTCCGTATAAACCCTCGGGACGCGCGGCGAAATCAGGCACACCGCCTCATAATGGAACCGCCCGGACCGCCGGGAGAACTCCGATACGGTGATCTCCTCTTCCCCGTCCTTCCCGATCAGGGTGACACGGTCCCCTTCTTCCACATCCGGAAGGTCCGTCACGTCCGCCATGAACTGGTCCATGCAGACGCGGCCGAGGATCCGGCAGCGCTGTCCGCGGATCAGCACGTCGCCGCGGTTCGAAAGCGGCCTCGGGAACCCGTCCGCGTACCCCACGGGCACCGTCGCGACCCGGGTCTCCCGCCCGGTCACAAACGTCCCGCCGTAGCTGATGGGCGTCCCCGCGGGCACCGTCTTTACGTACCGCACGGTGCTGTAAAACGAAAGCGCGGGCTGAAGGCCTTTCCATTCCAGGTCGAAAGACGGCTCCAGGCCGTACAGGGAAATGCCGAGGCGCACCAGGTCGGAGCCATGGAATTCCGCCCGCATCCCGGCGGCGCTGTTCGCGAAATGACGGACGCGGAACACGATGCCCGCATCCTCCAGCGCCTTCACGAAGTCCAGGAAGCGCGCCTTCTGCAGGAGCGCCGCGCCGTCGTCCGGTTCGTCCGCCGTCGCGAGGTGGGTGAAGATGCCTTCCAGGCACAGGCCGTCCCAGGAAGAGACCTCCTTCAGGAACGCGACGCTGTCCCCGTCCGGCGCAAGCCCGATGCGGCCCATGCCGGTGTCCGCCTTCACGTGGCACAGCGCGGGCTTCCCCACGTGCGCCGCGGCTTCCCGGAGGTCTTCCGCCTGCTTCCGCGTGAACAGGGGGATCCGCACCTCCGCCCGGATCAGCGTCTCATACCACGCGGCGTCGCAGGCGCCGAGCAGCAGGACCGGCTTCCGGATCCCGGCGTCATGGAGTTCCATGGCCTCTTCCGGGATCGCAACCGCGAAACCCGTTACCAGATCCTGTACCGCCTCCGCCACCTTCACGGCGCCGTGCCCGTACGCGTCCGCCTTCACGACCGCCACAATCCCGGCGCCCGGGTTCATCTCCCGGAAGTGCCGCACATTGTGCCGGATGGCGTTTAAATCGACCGAAACATAAGTTCTTGATAGGGTTCTGTCCGTAGAGGCCGTCACTTCTCCGTCTCCTCGCTGCCTGTCTGGTTCCCCCGCTTCCGCGCGTCCCGCTTCGAGAACGCGCAGCCGCAGTAATCCTGCCTGTACAGCCCGTAAATGGCCGAAAGTTCGATGGAACGCTGGTACCCGCCCTTCTTCTTGAAGTCCGACGGCAGGTACAGGACGCCGTATTCTTCCCCGGCCTCCTGCCCGACCGCGTTCAGGAGCGCCGCGTTCTTCAGCGGGCTGATGGTCAATGTCGTCGCGAAATAATCGAATCCGCCCGCCTTCGCATGCGCCGCGGCTTCCCGGAGGCGCATCCGGAAACAGACTTCGCACCGGGCGCCGCCTTCGGGCAGATCCTCCATCCCCCGGACCGCCTCAAGGTAGCGCGCCGGGTCATAGGGGCCTTCCAGGAAGGATACGGGATAACGGAGCGGCATCTCCGCGACGAGGCGCTTCGCCTCTTCCGCCCGCAGCCGGTACTCCGCGCCCTCCGTGATGTTCGGATTATAATAAAAAAGCGTAATCCTGAAATACTGCGACAGGTATTCCAGCACATAGGAGCTGCACGGCGCGCAGCAGGCATGCAGCAAAAGGGTCGGAGGTGCCTCCAACCCTTTCAGAAACGCATCCAGTTCTTTCTGAACGTTCACACTCATTGCAGGAAATCGCGGATCCGCTTGCTCCTGACCGGGTTCCTGAGCTTCCGGAGCGCTTTCGCCTCGATCTGGCGGATCCGTTCACGCGTCACATTGAATTCCTTGCCGACTTCTTCCAGGGTGCGCGGATGGCCGTCTTCCAGGCCGAACCGCAGGATGATGACCTGCCGTTCCCGCTCCTTCAGGTCGCTTAAGAGGCTCGCGATCTCCTCCCGGAGCATCACGTTCTCCACGTTCACCTCCGGCGTCACGGTATTCGTATCCGCGACGAAATCCCCGAGGTTCGAGTCGTCCTCTTCGCCGATGGGCGTCTCCAGGGACGCGGGTTCCCGTGCGATCTGCATGATCTCCATGACCTTCGACTCGGTCATGTCCAGCGCTTTCGCGAGTTCCGAAACCGACGGCTCATAGCCGAGTTCCAGAGTCAGCTTCCGCTGCATCTTCGACATTTTATTGATGGTTTCCACCATGTGGACCGGCACGCGGATGGTCCTCGCCTGGTCGGCGAGCGCACGGGTGACGGACTGGCGGATCCACCAGGTCGCGTACGTGGAGAGCTTGTAGCCCTTCGTGTAGTCGAACTTCTCCACGCCCTTGATCAGTCCGAGGTTCCCCTCCTGCACCAGGTCCAGGAAACTCATGCCGCGGCCCGTATAGCGCTTCGCGATGCTGACGACCAGGCGGAGGTTCGCCTCGATCAGGCGCTTCTTCGCGTCCTCGTCCCCCTGGGCTTTCCGTTCCGCGAGTTCCTTCTCTTCCGCGTTGGTGAGCAGCGGGACCTGCCCGATCTCCTTCAGGTACATCCGGACGGGGTCGCTCGTGCCCACGCCGTCCAGCAGGTCAATGTTCTCGAGATTATCCAGATCGATGTCCGAACCGATCTCGCCGTCCATATTTCCGAGGTCATCCGAGATGATATCATCGTCCAGAAGCGCGTCGTCGCCGGAGAACTGCAGCACGTCGATCTTCTGCTTCTCCAGGTAGGCGATGACGTCTTCGACATTTTCCGGCGTCAGCGGGATATCCTTGAAGAAATTATTCAGATCCGAGAGTTCAAGCGTGCAGTTCTTCTTCTTCGCGAATTCCACAAGCCGTGCGAGCACTTCCGGCGTCAGCGCCGACTTGCGCTGCCGCTCGATGTCTGCCGCCAGGGACGGGGATGCCGCTTCCCGCGCGGACTCCGCTTCCACAGCCTTCTCGGCAGCGGCAATCATGGCCATCTCCGCAAGGGCGTCCGCGTCCGCGTCATCCGAAAACTCCGCTTCCGCCTCGGCCTCTTCCTTCAGAAACGCCTCCGATGCCACCTGCTGCGCGAGCAGTTCTTCCTGAACAGGGTCGTCCGTTTTCTTCTTTCTGGGCATTCCAGACCTCCTCTCTTTCCTTAAAACCAAACAGGGGGCTCGTACGCGTCATGAAAATGCGCGTACCGGGAGCCGGGGACAGAGATTTTCCACCCCCGGCTTCCTGTCTTATGAACCGCGTGTACGGCGCGTTACGGCCGCACCACGATGTTCACAATCCTTCCGGGCACGTAGATCTCCTTCACGATGCTGCCCTGGAGCCGGGTCCCGAGCATCTCCTTCGCCGCGGCGATGGCGGATTCCCGGTCCGAATCCCTGGGGATCGTCAGCGTGCCGCGCATCTTCCCGTTCACCTGCACCGCGATCTCGACCGTGTCCTCGACGGTCTTCGCTTCGTCATACTCCGGCCACGCGTTCTGGTACACGCGCCCCCTCAGGAGCCCCATCCGGTCCGAAATCTCTTCCGTGATGTGCGGCGCGACCGGGTTCAGGAGCAGGAGCAGCGTCCGGTAGTCCGCCCGGGTGATGCTGCCGGCCTTATAGAAATCATTGACCAGGGACATCATGGCCGCGATGGCCGTGTTGAACTTCAGGTTCTCGTAATCGTTCGAGACCTTCTTGATCGTCTGGTGGATCCTGGTCACCAATGCTTTGCTGTAACTGTCTTCGTCCGTAACCATCTCCTGCAGTTTCCATACGCGCTCCAGGAATTTGCGGCAGCCCCGCACCCCTTCCTGGGACCAGGCGGCGGACAGCTCAAAGGCACCGATAAACATTTCATAGGTGCGGAGCGTGTCCGCGCCGAATTCGTTCACAATGTCGTCCGGGTTCACCACGTTCCCGCGGGACTTGCTCATCTTCTCGCCGTTCTCGCCGAGGATCATCCCGTGGGACGTCCGCTTCGCGTAGGGTTCCGCGACCGGCACGACCCCGCTGTCATACAGGAAGCGGTTCCAGAACCGGCTGTACAGCAGGTGGAGCGTCGTGTGCTCCATGCCGCCGTTGTACCAGTCCACGGGCATCCAGTATTTCAGCGCTTCCGGGGACGCGATGGCATAATCGCAGGAAGGATCCGTGTAGCGGAGGAAGTACCAGGACGAACCCGCCCACTGGGGCATGGTGTCCGTCTCACGCTTCGCGGGGCCGCCGCAGCAGGGACAGACGGTGTTCACCCAGTCCGTCATCTTCGCGATGGGGGATTCCCCGTTGTCCGTGGGTTCGTAGGATTCCACTTCCGGAAGGATCAGCGGGAGTTCGCTTTCGTCCAGCGGCACCCAGCCGCAGCGTTCGCAGTTCACCACCGGGATCGGCTCGCCCCAGTAGCGCTGGCGCGAGAACACCCAGTCCCTCAGCTTGAAATTCGTCTTCGGGGTGCCGATGCCCTGCTCCGCGAGCCATCAGATGATGGCCTGCTTCGCGTCCGCCACTTCCAGCCCGTCCAGGAACCCGGAGTTCACGAGGATACCGGAGGACGTATTCGTATACGCCGCCTCTTCCACGTTCCCGCCGGACACCACTTCCACGATCGGGAGGCCGAATTTCTTCGCGAAATCCCAGTCACGCTCGTCATGCGCGGGCACGGCCATGATGGCGCCGGTGCCGTACGTCATGAGGACGTAATCCGAAATCCAGACCGGGATCTCCGCCCCGGTCACGGGGTTCACGGCACGGAGGCCCTTGATCTCCACGCCGGTCTTATCTTTCACAAGCTCCGTCCGCTCGAATTCCGACTTCTTCGCGGATTCCTCGCGGTACGCGGCAAGCGCTTCGTAATTCTCAATCGAATCCTTAAACTTCTCAATGTACGGGTGCTCCGGGGAGATGACCATGTAGGTCGCCCCGAACAGCGTATCCGGGCGCGTGGTGTAGACGCGGAGCTTCTCCTCGTGCCCCACCAGCCGGAAGTCGACTTCCGCGCCCTGGGACTTCCCAATCCAGTTGATCTGGGAGGTCTTGATCTTCTCCACGTAATCCACGTCCGCGAGGCCGTCGATGAGCTTCTCCGCGTACTCCGTGATCTTCAGCATCCACTGGCTCTTCACCCTGCGGACCACTTCCGTCCCGCAGCGTTCGCAGACGCCGTTCACCACTTCCTCGTTCGCGAGGCCGCATTTGCAGGAGGGGCACCAGTTGATGGGCATCTCCGCCTTATAGGCGAGCCCGGCCTTGAACAGTTTCAGGAAGATCCACTGGGTCCAGCGGTAATAAGCCGGGTCGGTGGTGTTCACTTCCCGGTCCCAGTCGAAGGAATACCCGAGCGACTGCAGCTGGTCCTTGAAACGGCGGACGTTCTTCGCGGTCACGATCTTCGGGTGGACGTGGTTCTTGATGGCGTAATTCTCCGTCGGAAGCCCGAACGCGTCCCATCCCATGGGGTAAAGCACGTTATAGCCCTGCATCCTGCGCTTCCTGGCCACGATGTCCAGCGCCGTATACGGGCGCGGGTGCCCCACATGGAGGCCCTGGCCCGACGGGTACGGGAATTCCACCAGTGCGTAGTATTTCGGCTTCGTATAATCATTCACCGCGGCGAATGCCTTCTCGTTCTGCCAGATCTCCTGCCATCTCCGCTCGATCTGCTTCGGGTCGTATCTGTTCTCCATATCTCCTCCCACACATAGAAGACCCCAAAGTGCCGTTTTCTTACCGAATGACTCCTAGCAAAAAAGCCAGGTGGGTTTCCGCAGCGAACGGTTCTGCCTTCCACTGATCTGATGAGGCCTGACATCGCCGGCGCGATAATAGGAATCCCGTTTTAACGTCTGTAGGTTCAAAATGGCAAGAGCGCAAACACCCCAGGGTCTGAGTGCATTATAACAACATTTTCCCTGTTTGACAACGGATTCTTCTGTTTTTTTTCTGATTTTTTACAATGGCGAAACGGGGGCGCGCTTCCGGAGCTTCTCCAGGGCCTCCCGGAAATGTGCCGGAAGGTCCGAAGTGAATTCCAGGTACCGCCCGTCCGAGGGCGCCCGGAACCCCAGCAGGTACGCGTGGAGCATCTGGCCCTCCGTATGGAACGGCGCTTTCCCGGACCCGTAGACCGGGTCGCCCGCGAGGGGGTGCCCGATGTGCGCCATGTGGACGCGGATCTGGTGCGTCCGCCCCGTCTCCAGCCGGCACTCGACCAGCGTGAAGCGTTCGAACCGCTCCAGCACGCGGAAATGGGTCACCGCACGCTTCCCGTCCGGCACGACCGCCATCTTCTTCCGGTCCGTCTTATGGCGGCCGAGCGGCGCGTCGACCGTCCCCCCGTCCTCCCGGAACCCGCCGTGCACCAGCGCGTAGTACCGGCGGCTGACGGTATGGGCCGCGAGCTGTTCCGCGATGCAGCGGTGCGCGGCGTCGTTCTTGCACGCGATCACGATGCCGCTCGTGTCCTTATCGATCCTGTGGACGATGCCGGGGCGCAGCACGCCGTTGATCCCCGAAAGGTCCTTGCAGTGGTACAGGAGCCCGTTGACGAGCGTCCCCGTGTAATGGCCGGCGGCCGGGTGCACCACCATCCCCTGCGGTTTGTTGACCAGGATCACGTCCGCGTCCTCGTAGACGATCTCCAGCGGGATCGGCTCGGGCAGGATGTTCAGCGGTTCTGCCTCCGGGAATTCCACCGAAAGGGTATCCCCCTCCGAGACCGTCCGGCTCGCCTTCGCCTCCTTCCCGTTCAGCAGCACCTGCTTCCGGTCGATCAGCTTCCGGAAGAAGCTCCTGCTCCGCTCCGGGAACAGGATGCCCAGCGCCGTGTCCAGCCGTTCGCCGTCCGCGTCCGAATCCACCCTGATGACCGTCATGTCCCCGTCTCCCCGGCCTCCCCGGAAGGCTTCGCGTCCCGCTTCCGCGCGGGCATCAGCGCATCGAGATCCGCGTCGGTGAACAGGAAAATGAGGATCAGGAGCAGCGCCGCGCACGAAACGGTCACGAAAATGTCCGCGACGTTGAACACGGGGAAATCGATCGGCGAAAAATAGATAAAGTCCACGACGTACCGATTCGCCACCCGGTCGAGCATATTCCCGGCGGCGCCGCCCGTGAGGCAGGTCAGGGCCGCCAGCAGGACGATGTGCTTCCCGTTCATGCGGAGCCGGAAGACCAGGAAGACCACGAACGCCAGCACCAGCACGGTCAGGATCACGAAGATCCACTGCAGGTTCTGGAACAGGCCGAACGCGATGCCCTTATTCTCGACGTACGTCAGATACAGGACGTCCGGGATGAGCGTGATGCTCTGGCCGCCCTTCAGCGTCCCGGCCGCCCAGTTCTTCGTCAGCTGGTCCGCCAGCACGATCAGCGCGGTACCCAGGAAAAAGATGCCGAATTTCAGCAGCTGTTCCCGGACGGGGCACGCAGGGCCCGGTTCCGTCCGGCTTCCCGCGGGATTCGCGGAATTCGTTCCTTCCATATCTGTGTCTCCTGTGCCGCGTTTTCCCGAACCCGGAAACGGGCCTGCGGCAAAAAATACTCGCGCCTCCGGATACCCCGGGCGCCTTTTTCCGTCAAGCAGAAAAAGAAGTGGCATGAATCCACTCCTCCATCCGCATGTTCAAGCTCATGAGCCGCCGTACGCCCAACAGGGAAGGCTTCGGTGCCTTCCGCGTCCTCCGGGCCGCAGGACAGGCCGCGCCGGAAGCCCGCCTTTAAAAGCGGGCCTCCCGGAAAATCATTTCGTGGTATCGATGGAGTTCAGGTCCACCATGTCCCCGATCAGCGTGTCGAAGTCCCCGGAGAGGTTCATGTCCTGGGGGACGATCATGAAGATCTTCTTCGAAATCTTCTGCAGGGTGCCGCCGACGGTATAGCACGCGCCGGACGCGAAATCGATGATGCGCTGCGCGACGTCCATCTTGTTCGCCTCCAGGTTCAGGATCACTGCCCGGTGGGAAAGCAGGACGTCCGCGATGTTGTTCGCGTCGTCAAAGTTCTTCGGCATGATCATGCAGACTTCATTCGAGTTGCCGGCTTTCGTCGAGCGCATGCCCACCACATTCCGCCGTTCCGCGGACGGGCCCTGCGAACGCGCATACGCGCCGGGGGTCTCTACCTCCGCCGTATTCTCGTCCAGCACGCTCCGCGCGAAAGGCTTCTTCGTCTTCTTCGGGGCAAGCTCTTCGTCTTCGCCGTCATCGAATCCGATCTCTTCATAACCGCCGTCGTCGTAATCATCGTCGCCGGTCATCTTCATCTTCTTCAGGAAATCTTCCACAATGCCCATGTCGCAAACTCCCTCACATTAGAATACCGGAGCCGCATTCGGCCCCGTCGCCGGGGATTCGGATCCCTTCTCAGGATTCCGTGTTCCCATAGTTCCTCGACCCGAACAGCGCCGTCCCCACGCGGATGTGGGTGGCACCTTCTTCGATCGCGATCTCAAAATCCTTCGTCATCCCCATGGAGAGGATGCCCTTCTCTGTATTATCCGTGTTTTTACCCCGGATGTCAACAGATAATTCACGCATTTTTCGAAAAAGAGGCCTGTTTTCTTCAGAATTCTCACGGTTTGGGGCGACGCACATGAGCCCGCGGACCCGGATGCCCGGCAAAAGGGCCATCCGGGCCGCCGCTTCTTCGACTTCATCAAATGTAAAGCCGTACTTGCTCTCTTCGTTCCCGACGTTCACTTCCACAAGGACAGGTACCGTCAGCCCCTTCTGGACGGCACATCTTGAGATTTCCTCCGCGAGACGGAGGGAGTCCACCGAGTGGATCATGACCGCTTTCCCGACCACTTTCCGGACCTTGTTCCGCTGTAAATGGCCGATCATATGGTAGGATACGTCCGGGAATTCCGCCTCTTTTTCGACGATCTCCTGGACGTGGTTCTCCCCGAAATCCTTCTGCCCGAGCGCCGCGAGTTCCTCGATCATGGAGACCGGTTTCGTCTTCGAAACCGCGATCAGCGTCACGTCTTCCGGGCGCCGCCCGCACCGCCTGCAGGCTTCTTCCATGCGGGCCCGGACGGACCAATAGCGTTCCCTCAGCGCTTCCCGCTCTTCCTCACTCAAATACGATGTCATTTTCCCCGATCTCCTCCGCGTTCAGCACGATCCGGTCAAAGGCCTTCAGGCCCGACCGCACGCCGGGCGAAACCATCACATAGGACGTGTCCAGGGAATGGTTCTGCCGGACGATGGGTTTGAAAATACAGTAGCCGTTGTTGATCTGGTAGACGCCCTCCACGATGGCCTGGATGCCCAGCGTATACGTGAGCGGCTTCTTCGCCCCCGACGCGTCCTCAATGTCCGCGCAGATCACGGTGCCCGGCTTCAGGTCCTTCGCCCAGATGTACGCGGTGTCCGCCCCGGACACCAGGTTCGTGTCTTCATTCCCGCTCTTCGTATAGACGGTGCAGGCGACGAAAACCGGGCTCCCGTCCGTCTGCACGAGCACGCCGACCTGGCTGCTGCCGCCGCCGGGCTGCACGAACGCCGAATCGATGACGAAGAACGACTTCCGGATGATGGCGCTCTCCGGGATCTTGAACCCCGAGACCGTCTTGTCCAGGATGCGGAACGACACGAACCGGCTGTCCATGTAGTTCACGCCGTACTTCTGGAACGTCAGGACGCCGGCGGTCTCCCCGTCGGCAAGTTCCTCCGTCCGGAAGCTCCCCGTGATCTCGCGCCCGTCCTCCATGCGGATGGTCAGGCTGTCCCGTCCCGCGAAATTCTGCCGCTCTTCCTCCGTCATCCGGAAGACGATCCTGAACTGGTTGTCCGCCGCGATCTTATACAGGAACGAGCCGCGTTCCACCGGGTCCTGGTTCGTGCGCCGGACCCGCTCATGCGCGCCTTCCCGGAAATCCGCCGCGGAAAGCTGCGAAACGTCCCGGCCCTCAAGGCCGTCCGCCCACGGCAGGAAGAAGCCGGTGTACGGCATCCTGCAGAGCGTGTACGCCACGTCGCTTAAATGGTTCAGGAGCGTCCCCTCCGTGTCCGCCATCAGGCATTCGAACACCGTGGAGCGGATGTTCGCCTTCGCCTGGTAAGCCGTCTGGAAATCCATGGGGTCGTAAGAAGCCGTATCGGACCGGATCTCCTCCTGGATCGTCCGGACGCTGGACGCCGACAGCAGGTCCTTCCCGTAGAAAATGTCATGGAGCTTCGCGGTCAGCGTCCCGGAGTCGTCGACGGTGGCGACAAGGCTGCCCTTCGTCATCCGTTCGCCGGAGACCGTGTAGTAGTTCACATAGCCCGGGGTATCCGCAAAAACGACTTCCTCCTGCCGGAGGACCATCCCGCGGAACGACCCGGTCATATTGTCGGAGACCACCGTACCGATATTGTACGCCTGGATCGGGTGCTTCCGGTAGACAAGGACGCCCTGGATGATGAAGTATATGAGCAGCAGCGCGAAAAAGACCGTCACGAACGTGATGGGGTATCGGAACGGCCGTATGATCTTGTCCTGTTTCTTCTCTTCTGCCATGATGCGCCCCTCTCAGGACGATGTCCGTTTATTCTTCTTCCTCCAGCGCGAACTCCAGCAGGCGGTTCATCTGCTCATAGAGCCCGTCGTAGGTGGAGGCCTTCGCGACGATGCCGATATACCGCTTCCCCGCCCCGTCACGGGCGACCATGATGAGGCAGCGCCCCGCCTGGACCGTATACCCGGTCTTCGTGCAGCGCAGGGTGAGCCCCTTCGGGAGCACGGTATAGTTCAGCAGGTAGGAATTCGTGGATTTATAGGTCTGTACGAATGACGTCCCGTCCGCGTAATAGCCGGTCACGGAGGCGGTCTTCTCCCCGCCGATCCGGACGAACAGCGGGTAGGAAATGCAGGCGCGGGCCAGCAGATACAGGTCATAAACCGTCGTATAGTGGCCGGATTCGTGAAGCCCGTGCGGGTTCGCGAAATGCGTATCCACCATGCCGAGCGCCTTCGCCTTCTCGTTCATCAGGTCCACGAAGGCGTCGATGCTGCCCGCCGTATGGGCGGCGAGCACATTGGCCGCGTCGTTCCCGGAAGGGATGATCAGCCCGTACAGCAGGTCCTCCACCGTATAATACGCGCCTTCCACGAGGCCCGCGAGCGACGAGGAATCCGTCAGCCCTTCCCGCATCTCCGGGCCGACCCGGACGCGTTCCGTCAGGTCCCTGCACCGCTCGATGACGATCAGCGCCGTCATGATCTTCGTCAGGGAAGCCGGGTAGACGCGGTCATAGGCGTTCTTCGCGTACAGGACTTCGCGGTCGTCTTCCGCAAACAGGCCGGCGGCCTTCGCCTCGAACAGGGAGGCGTCATAAAGCTTCGGGTCCTCGATGATGCAGAGGTCCTCCGCGAAGCCGGGGAGTTTCAGGTCTTCCTGCCCCTGCCCGTCCAGCGAAGCAAGGACCGCGTATTCATAATAGGATTTCAGGCCGGTGCTGCCGGAGCCGCATCCCGTCATCCCAAGGACCAGCACGGCGGCAAGGACCGGAAGAAAAAGTCTCCTGCTCATTTGAAAAACACCCTTCTTTCCAGTCGGCCGTAAAGCCCGACGTTCAGCACGAGCCCGATCAGCAGGAACGTGCTGAACAGGGAACTCATGCCCGCGGACAGGAACGGCAGCGGGATGCCCGTGTTCGGGATCAGGAGGAGGGCGACGCCGGTATTGATCAGCATCTGGAAGCCCAGGATGGCCCCCGCCCCGCCCGCGATCACGCGGCCCGCGACGTCATTCGCCTTCTTCGCCGTCCGGAAGCACTCGAAAATGAGGACCGCGTAGACCGTCAGGATCAGCACGCAGCCGATGAACCCGAGCTCTTCCCCGATCACGGCGAAAATGAAGTCACTCTGCTCTTCGGAGAGGAAATTCCCGTTCTTCACGGATTCCAGCGAGGAGGTGTTCAGCCCTTTCCCGAAGAGCCCGCCCGAACCGATGGCCATGACGGACGTCTGCTGCTGCCACACGAGCCTGGGATACTGGTCCGGGAAGAAATACGCATTGATCCGCTCCACCTGGTGCTCTTCCAGCACCGTATGGAGCAGCGTCTGTTCCGGCTGGTAAACGGCCACGAGGAGCACCACCAGCACCGGGACCATGGCGATCATGACGCCGACGACCCATTTATACGAAATGTCCGCAAGGAACAGCATGGCCACCAGCATGATGACCAGCACGATCGTCGTGGACAGGTCCGGCTCGATCAGCACCAGCGCCACAACCGGGGACGCCGCCGCGAAAAAGATCAGCAGGCTCTGGATCCGGCTGATCCGGTCCTTCATCAGGAAGACCACGAACGCCATGAACAGGAGGAGGATCGGTTTCGAAAACTCCGACGGCTGGATGGTCCCGAGCAGCGGGAAATAGATCCAGCGGTGGGCGCCGTAAATGGCCCGCGTGAAGAAACGGACGTAAATGAGGAGCAGGATCACGATGATATAGAGGATCCACGAGTACTTCAGCAGCTTGTGGTAGTCGACCAGGGAGGCGACGACCATCATGACCAGGCCCGCGCCCACCCCGAGGATCTGCTTCACGGTGGTGGACACCAGGGACTGGGTCACCTCGTTCGCGGTCGCGGAATGCACCACAAGCACCCCTGTCACGCTGAGCAGCAGCGCGCAGAGGACCAGGCGGAAATTATAGTCCCGGCTGTGCGCCCGGGTTTCCGAACCGATCTTGCCGTACATGGGTCTCCTTATCCTTTTTCGGTGAGCCGGATCTTCACGTGCTCCCCGCGGAGGCGCCGGGCGATCCGCAGGAACGCCGCGCACCCCTTCGTCGGCAGGTTGACGCAGTGCGCGCCCGCCTCATCCGCGAGCAGGATCTCCACGTCCTCCGGGATGATCCCGAGGACGGGGAGCCCGGCTGCCGCCGCCGCTTCTTCCGCGGGCGGCAGCTCATGGAGCTTCACCAGGTCCGTGCGGACCCGGTTCAGGATGACGCAGGAACGCATCCGCGCCCGCTCTTCCATGGAATCCGCCATCCGCTTCACGGCAAGCGCGGACACCCGGTCCTGTGTCGACACGAATATGGTCCGGTCCGCCAGTGCGACCGCCGAACCGTACGGGGCGCGGCTTCCGGGCGGGAGGTCCATGAGGACCCGGTCAAACCCGGAATCCAGCACTTCCAGGAACTTCCGGAGGCGCCCCGTATTCAGCAGCTCCGGGCCGCGGATGGCGGACGCCGGGATGACGGACAGGCCGTTGCACGCCCGGACGGGCAGGATGGCCTGCCGGATGGTGCAGCTGTTCTCAAACACGTCCAGGAGGTTCCAGGACGCCTTATCCGTGACGCCGAGGTACGCGTCCAGCGACGGCTGCCCCATATCCATATCCAGGAGCAGCACGTTCTCCCCCAGTTTCGCCAGCGCGGCACCGATATTCGCGGCGGCGGTGCTTTTCCCCGTCCCGCCTTTTCCGGATGCGAATGCGATGATCTCCGCCATAAGTACTCCTTAGTCCGCGACGTCGTTGATGCCGCCCGTGGCGGCGCCGTTCTCCAGAATCTCCTCCATGGTGATGTCCCCTTCGAGGTACTCGTAAATGCCTTTCGTGATCAGTGCCGCGTTGCCGGCGGAATACCCGTTCGGGATCTGGACCGCCATGGCGTACTGAATGTTGTTGTAAGGGCCGTAGGACACGTACAGGCCGTGCTCCGGGCGGTTCCGGTTCTCCTGCGCGGAGCCGGACTTCGCCGCGTAATGGTACCGCAGGTCCTGGAAATCGCTGCTCCTCGAACCGCCTTCGTGCACCACGGTGTACATCCCTTCGTGGATGGCGTTCCAGGTGGAGTCCGAGAACTCCAGCCGGTTCGAAACGAGCGGCGTATAGCTGATCAGCGTATCCCCGCCCCGCCCGGTGATCCGGTTCAGGAGGCGGAATTCATAAACGTTCCCGCTGGACGCGAGCGCCGTCACGTAGCGCGCCAGGGAGATGGTCGTAAACGCGTTCGTGCCCTGTCCGATGGCGGACGTCACGGGCAGCTCCGTCGTGATGACGGATACATTTTCCGAGGTTTCGATGCCGGTCAGGGAACCGAACCCGTACATGGACGCGTATTTGTTGATCACGCTGATGCCGAGCGAGGGGCTGTAAAAACCGGCCGCGTTCTGGCTGAAACGGTAGCCCAGCTCGTAGAAGAAACAGTTGCACGACTGGCCGAGGGCGTGCACGACGTCCAGCGGCCCGTGGGCGCCGCCCGTGGTACGGTAAATCCAGCACCGCGGATGGTCCAGTTTATCGAAAATGCCTTCGCAGACGATCGGCTCGTCGGTCGCGAGGTACCCCTCTTCCAGCGCCGCCGTCGCGGTAATCATCTTAAATGTGGAACCGGGCGCGAGCCTGGACTGCGTGGCCCGGCTGTACAGGGGGCTGGACAGGTCGTTCAGCAGCCGGTTGTAATAGGCCGCGTCGTTGATCCGGTTCGCGTCGTACCCGGGGTAGGAAACCACCGCGAGCAGTTCCCCGGTGTTCGGGTCCGTCAGCACGACGCCCGCGGAACAGGGGTCCAGCGCGATCTGGGCGGGCGACAGTTCCATGGTCGTGATCTTGCTCTTGAAGAATTCGAAGGCGGTGTCATTGTCCCCGTTCTCGAGGGCGCGGTACTCCGTCTCGTCGTACTTCAGGAAGCCCTGTTCGTAAAGGGCGATGCCGATCTCCGTCCCCAGGATCACGTCCCGGTGGATCAGCTCGTCGTAGATCAGCTTGTCGAACGCGCCGTATTCCGTCCCGATCTGCGTGATCAGGATCTCCGCAAAGGACCGGTAGCAGGTCTCCACCGTGCTGTAGCGGGCTTCTTCCCCGAGCACCGACGTGTCGACCCAGCCCTTCGCCAGCGCGTGGTACAGGAAATCCGGGAACGAACAGCCGCCGGCCCGCCAGGACTGGTACACGCTGTCCGATGTGTCCACGGACCCCGGGATCAGGTAGCGCTTCTCCGACATCCAGGTGTAGAAATACCGGATGTACGCCTGCATGTAGGGATCGCTCTCCGAGAGGGGGGCGGTGTCCCGGCCCCTTAGATACGTGCCGAGCGTCGACAGGAGCTCCCGCTTCCTGGCCGCCCGCTTCTGCTCCATCCCCTGCTCCACGCGGCTCGCGCCGGGCGCCGCGAAGGCGGCGATCGAGAGGATGTTGTTGTTGACCATCTGGAAATAGACGTCCCGGACCGGGGTCAGGTACGAGCTGTTGTTATAGGCTTCCTGCGGGTCGTAATCCGTCCCGCTGTACAGGTGGTTCACGATGACGCCGGCGAGCTGCTGCTCCATGACGTTGTACGCCACGATCGTCATGTCCTGGTCCACCGACAGGTAGACGTCGTTCCCCTGGACGGGTTCCTCCAGGACTTCCTCGTAGAGGATCATGCCGGTATTGTTCACGTAGACCAGCTTCGAGCCCTTCCGGCCCTGCAGGTAGTTCTCGTACGCGCTCTCGATGCCTTCCTTGCCGATGACGTCGCCGGCAATGTAGTCGCCGCCCTGCGCGTTCAGTTCCTCGATCTCCTCCGTGGTGATGGAGCCGACGTACCCCAGGATGCCGGAAAAGCATTCGACATTGTAATAGACGCGTTCGTACGTCTCCTCGACGTTCACGCCGTTCATCCGGTACTGGCTCTCCAGGACCGCCGCCCGCACCACTTCGTCCACGTCCGACGATACGACGGTGGAAATGTAGCGCGTGAACGCGGTGGCCGCCAGCCCGTAACGGATATGGCAGATCTTCAGCACGTCCTCTTTCGCGAGATCATCCCCCGCGGGCCACCGGGACGTGAAATTATAGGCGGCCTTCAGGTCCTCCATGACCTTGTCGACGTCATACGCGTACGCGTCGATCCCCTCTTCCGCGAGCTTCTCGATCCGCTCCGTCCCGTAGACGTCCCGGATCAGCAGGCGGATCTTCGCGGCGGACCCGCTGTATTCATATTCGCCCCGGTCGTTCACGATGACCGGCAGCGTGGTCCGGATGTCTTCCCCGCAGGACTCCAGGAGCCGGATGAGCTCCAGCAGCATCTCGTTGAAGGCGCCCGTGGATTTCGAATAGTAATTCCCGTCGATGATCGTGACGGAATAGACGACGCGGTTCCCCGCGAGCAGGTTCCCGTTCCGGTCGTAGATATTGCCCCGCATGGCGGGGATGCTGACCTCTTTCCGGGTCATGTTCACATAGTTGTCGTAATAGGCTTCCCCGTTGATGATCTGCAGCTGGAACAGGCGCGCGACGACGCCGATGAGCAGCAGGCCCATCAGGACCCCGAGCACCAGCAGGCGGTTCCTGAAAAACGCGGATACGGCCTTCCCGGCCTTTTCTGAAAAATCACGAAACAACCTTTACGGCCCCCTTGTTGACTTTAAGGTCCCAGCGCCGGCTGAGGTAGATCAGGATCCCGTAGATCACGATGAAGCAGACGGCGGTCAGCAGGAATTCCGGAAGCACCACCTGGCGGATATACACCGGGAGGCTGAAGGACCTCCGGAGCAGGAACGCGAAGACGAACACGTAGACGTGGTACAGGCCCTCGTTCAGGATCAGGAGGAGGAACAGCACGTACAGGAGCTCCAGTTCCATCTTCTCCGAAAGCACGCCGTTCCCGTAGCCCAGCCACGCGAAGATCAGTGTATAGAAGCCCCACGTGCCGGTGCCCAGGATGTCCATCAGGAAGCCGCAGACCACCCCGACGGCGAGCCCGTAGGCCTTGCCGAACAGGAAGCCCACGGAAAGGACTTCGATCAGGAGCAGGTTCGGCACCGCGATCAGGTACGGGATCCTGGGGAGCACCACCATCTGCATGATATAACAGAACGTCAGCGAAAGCGCGGTCACAAGGAAACGTTTCAGGCGGATCATCCTTCTTCCTCCATCCGTTTCTCTTTCATGGTGGTAATGACCAGCACATGTTTGAGGCGCGTGAAGTCCACCGCCGTGTTCACCATGCCCGACTGCGTCAGGAGGTCCGCGTTCGGCTTCACGTCGTAGGCGTAGCCGATGAGGATGCCCGGCAGGTATTTGTCGGAAATGTTCGACGTCACGAGGGTATTGTCCCCTTCGAGGTCCACGTCCAGCAGGGCGTTCTTCAGCACGAGCCGGTTCCGGCCGGATTCGGCCAGGGAGCCCGAGACGATGCAGTTCTCATGCCCGTTCCGGGTCATGGCGGACACATTGACCCCGTTCTCCACGATGGCCGTGACGACGGCGTAATTCAGGCCGGTCTCCGTCACGAGGCCCACGAGGCCGTCCTGGTTCACCACGTTCATGTTCACGCGGATGCCGTCCAGGGTGCCCTTATTGATCGTGAAGCGCTCGAAGTAGTTGACGCCGTCGTTCCCGATCACCTCCGCTTCCACGGACGTGTACGTCAGGCGCTCCTTCGCGTCCAGCAGCTTCCTCAGCTCCTCGTTCTCGGACCCGAGCCCCTGCAGGACTTCGTTCTCGTTCTTCAGTGCGGCGAGCTCCTCTTCGAGCTCCCGGATCCGCCGGTTCGCCTCCTGCAGCGTCCGGCGCTCCTGCTCGGTATTGAACAGGAAGGAACCGACCTGGTTCACGCCCCGCTGGAACGGGACGATGACGGTCCCGACGACTTCCGTGAACGGCACCGCGTCGCTCCTCCGGAAATACTGGATAAAAAGAGCCGCAAGACACAGCCCTGTGACGAACAGAAGCGCCACACGGCTGGTCAGACGGCTCTTGATATGTTCTTCGTAAAAAGATTTGACGGCGTCGAAAAAGCTCATTCAACCAGTCCTCTGTCCCGCATGCTCACATAGCAGTGATCCCCGATCACGATGTGGTCCTGCAGGAAAATGCCCACAAGCTTCCCCGCTTCCGAAACCCGCTTCGTCGCGGCAACGTCCTGCTCCGACGGCTCCGGGTCCCCGCTGGGATGGTTGTGCACCAGGATGATGTAGACGGCCCCGGCCTGCAGGGCGCCGATCAGGATCTCCCGGACCGGGACGATGGTGTGGTTCACCGACCCCCGGGTCACGGAGACCTCCCGCAGCAGCCTGCACTTCGTGTTCAGGTACAGGGCCTTCAGCACTTCCTGCTGCTCGGCGCACAGTTCCTCCATGAAGTGCTCTGCGACCAGCCGGGCGGAGGAAAAATCCGTCCGGTCCGCGCGCATGCTTGCGGAGATCCGCCTGGACAGCGCCAGCATGGCGCGGATCTGCAGCATTTTCACCTTCCCGATCCCGGGAACGGCAAGCAAATCCGCCTCCGAAAGGGCATTCAGCCCTCCGAGGCGTCCGCCGGCGGCGTTCATAATTCTTCCGGCGACCGATCTGACGTTCTCGCCGGGCACCCCGGAACGCAGGAGAACCGCTAAGAGTTCGGTATCGTCCAGGGCATCGATCCCGTAGCGCATGGCCTTCTCACAGGGCTGCAGCTCCGGGGGCAGTTCTTTTATACGGCTCCTCATGGCACCTCTTTCCGCTATCCCGGCCATAAGTGCATATCAGGAGCTATTATATCACGTCCGCGGCAATTCCGCAATACCGGCGTCGGAAAGCGACTGGACACTTTTCAGGATCCCGTATTTCCCGTGGAACCAGGTCAGCCCGCCCTGGAAATAGATGGCGTACGGCGCGCGCATGGGGCCGTCCGCGGAGAGCTCGATGGACGAACCGGACACGAAAGCCCCGGCCGCCATGACGACGGGGTCCTCATACCCCGGCATGTCCCACGGCAGCGGCGTGACGTAGCTGTCGACCGGCGCCGCCGCCTGGATCCCCTTCGCGAACGCGAGCATGGCTTCCCCGGACCCCAGGACCACCGCCTGGATGATGTCGTACCGCGGCTCTTCGCACGGGGGGACGGTCGGAAAGCCGAGTTTTTCATAAATGTACGCGGCGAAAAGCGCGGTCTTCAGCGCCGATGCGGTGACGGTGGGCGCTAAGAAGAACCCCTGGTAAAGGGACGGCATCAGGCCGAAATTCGCGCCGACTTCCTGCCCCAGGCCGGGCGCCGTCAGCCGGTACGCGCACGCGTCCACGCATGCCTTCGTCCCGCAGATGTACCCGCCCGCGGGCGCGAGGCCGCCGCCCGGGTTCTTGATCAGGGAACCGACGACGAGGTCCGCCCCGAAATCCGACGGTTCCTCCCTGCAGACGAATTCCCCGTAGCAGTTGTCCACCATGCAGCAGACGTCCGGCCGGATCCCCTTGATGAAGCGGATCAGCGCCCCGATCTCCGCCGGGGAAAATGTTTTCCGCGGCAGATAGCCTTTCGACCGCTGGATCTCCACCAGCTTCACGTCCGCCGTCAGGGCCTCCCGGATGGCATCATAATCGAACCCGCCGTCCGGCAGCAGTTCGACCTGTTTATACCCGACGCCCCACTCCTTCAGGGAACCGCTGCTCTCACGGATGCCGATCACTTCCTCCAGCGTATCGTACGGCCGCCCGACGGGGGACAGGACGGTGTCGCCGGGGCGCACCATGGCGAACAATGCGACCGCGAGCGCATGGGTCCCGCACGCGAGCTGCGGCCGGACGAGTGCGGCCTCCGTATGGAACGTGTCCGCGTAGACCCGCTCCAGCGTATCCCGGCCGAGGTCGTTGTAGCCGTAGCCGGTGCTCGGCGCGAAGCAGGCTTCGGAAACCCGGTTCTTCTGCATGGCGAGGAGCACCTTCATCTGGTTGTATTCCGCCGTCCGGTCGATCTCGCGGAAGCGGTCCGCAAGCGCTTCTTCCGCCGCTTCCCCGAGCCGGACCACGTCATCCGAAAGTCCCGCTTCTGAGTATATCCTGTACATTTTCCTTCTCCACATCGATATAGACCACGCCCCGCTCCCGGCGGAACCACGTCAGCTGCCGCTTCGCGAAATGGCGGGTCTCCGCCTTGATCTTCTCCACGGCTTCGGACAGCGTGCCGCTGCCGTTGAGGTACGAAAGGAGCTGTTTGTACCCGAGGCCCTGCATGGACGTCATCCCGGCCGTGCAGCCCTCTTCCTTCAGGCGCCTGACCTCGTCCAGGAACCCTTCCTCCATCATCCGGTCCACGCGCGCCCCGATCCGTTCGTACAGTTTCCCGCGGTCCATGGTCAGGACATAGTAACGGTAGTCGAACGGGCTTTCCTTCTGCCGCTCGCGCGCGTTGTGGTCCGAGATCCGCTCCCCGGTCTGTTCGAAATACTCCAGCGCGCGGATTACGCGCTTCACATTGTTCGTCGGGATGGCTTCCGCGGCCGCCGGGTCCACGGCCCTGAGCCTCTCCTTCAGCGCCGCCGCGCCGAATTCGTCCGCGAAATCCTGCAGGGACGCCCGGTACGCGCGGTCCTCCCCATTCTCCGTGAAATCGATGTCATAGAGCACGGACTGGATGTAGAACCCCGTGCCGCCGGCGAGGACCGGGAGGTGCCCGCGGGCATAGATCCCTTCGATCGCTTCCTTCGCCTTCTCCTGGAACACGGTCACGTCAAAGGGCTCCGTGGGCTCTAAGATATCGATCAGGTGGTGGGGGACGCCCTGCATCTCCGCCCGGGTCACTTTCGCGGACCCGATGTCCATGCGCCGGTAGACCTGCATGGAATCGCAGGAGACGACCTCGCCCCCCGCGTCCTTCGCGAATGCCACGGATGTACTGGTTTTTCCCACCGCGGTCGGTCCCGCGATGATCACAATGGGTCTCTTCATGATTCCCGGATCAATGCCTCCGTGATGCGTTCCAGGTGGATCCCGTGGGACGCCTTGAAATAAATGATGTCCCCGGGGCGGATCAGCGCGAGAAGCGCCGGAAGGGCATCCTCAGGCACGGGGTACCAGTCCGTCTCCGTCCGGCCGCGGGATTCCAGGCCGCGCCGGATCTCCTGCGCCTCCTTCCCGACCAGCAGGAAGCGGTCGATGGGGAGGTCCGCGGCGAACTGCCCGATCTCAAAATGATACTTCGGGGAATCCGGGCCCATTTCCAGCATGTCGCCGAGGACGGCGATCTTCCGCCCCTTCCCGTCCGCGAACACCATGTCCTTCAGGACGCTGAGCCCCGCCCGCATGCTCGAGGGGCTCGCGTTGTAGGCGTCGTCGATCAGGAGGCATCCGCGGACCCGGTGCTGCGCCAGACGCCCTTTGTACCCTTTGAACCGGGAGAGCGCTTCCGCAGCCCGTTCCAGGTCCACCCCGTAGTAATCCGCGACCGCGAGCGCCGCCGCGGCGTTCAGCACAGTGTGGAAGCCGGGCACGGAGAGTCTGCCGGTCAGCCGTTCCTCCCCCCGCACGTACAATGTATACGTGCTGCCCTCCGGATGCGTCCGGACGTCCGCCACCCGGTAGTCCGCCTGCGCTACGGTCCCGTACAGGGTGTACGGATACCCGGTGCTGTCCCGGTATTTCATCGTCATCGTATCGTCCGCGTTCAGGAAAAGCATCTTCGGCTTCCCGTCGTCCCGGAACCCGTTCGTGATGGTGTATTTCTCCCGCGCGAGCAGGTCCTGCGACCCGTAATACTCCATGTGCGCGAGGCCGATGTTCGTGATCACGGCGGTCTCGATCCCGGAAAGGCCCGAAATCAGCCCGAGTTCGCCGGGGACGTTCAGCCCCAGCTCCAGCACCGCGATGTCATAGTCGTCCGACATCTCGCAGAGCGTCAGCGGGACGCCGAGCCAGTTGTTGTAGTTTTTATCGGTCTTATAGACTTTCTTCCCCGCGCCGAGGGCCGCGGCGATCATCTCCCGGGTGGTCGTCTTCCCGACGGAACCGGTCACGCCGACCGCGGGGAGCGCCAGGCGGTTCCGGGCTTCCTTCGCGATCCGCTGGATGGCGTCCGTGGTGTCACGGACCAGGACGAACGCCGGGTCTTCCCCGGGATGGGACGCCAGATAGGCCTCCGCGTAAGAGGGGTCCGCCGTCAGCGAAGCGACGCACCCGTTCTCCAGCGCCTGCCCGATGAAGCGGTGGGCGTCCGTATTCTCCCCCACGATCGGCACGAAAAGGCAGGATTCCTTCTTCTCCCTGGAATCCGTGGAAACAGACAGAAGACGCGCCGACGCGTCCCCGGAAAGCAGCTGCCCCGAGGTGACGCAGAGCACGTCCCGTACGGTCATATCTTTCATAAAAACTCCTTCCGCCCGGGCGGGGCCCGGACGCAGCGGGGCGAACCCCCTACCGGATCCTGTAGAACTCGGTCAGGCTGATGGCGTCCAGCCACGCTTTCCCGAGGATCCGGCTCCTTGTGACGGCGCCGATCGTGGACGAACGGCTGTCTTCGCTGTTCGCGGGCGTATTCCCGAGCACGAAATACTCGTCCGGCCCCAGGTGGATGTCCTCCGACGCGATCCCGTCCGACGTGATCTCCGAAATCCACGGGGAGACGTCCAGCGGCTCCCCGTCGATATAGACGGTGCCCTTCTCGATCCGGACCGTTTCACCCGGGAGCCCGACGATCCGGCGCACCAGGATGGTCGTGGCCTGGGCGCTCCCGCGCCGCGTAAAGGCGACGACGTCGAACCGCCCCGGTTCCCTGAAAATGTACGAAAGCTTGTTGATGAAGACGACGGAATTCTGGCGGATCCCGGGCTCCATGGACTTGCTTTCGGTATCGATGGAGAAAAAGACGTATTTCGCGAGAAACAGCCCGAGGACCGCCACGAGGGCGATCTCCACCAGGGTGGTCAGCACCCTGCCGGCCGCCCGGTCATCATCCTGAACATAGAGTTTCTTCGCCATCCGTATCCTCCGGCAGCCAAAGGAAGCTGCCCCGGCGTCCCTGCCGGCCGTACGCGGCCGCGGTTCCCGAAGAACCGGCCGCACCGCATTCCCGCCGGCCGAACCTGCCTGCAGTTTCAAGAAAGGCGCTGCAGACCGCAGCGCCTTCTTATTAAACCCTTACCGAACCAGTTCCTTAACCTTAGCAGCTTTACCTGTTCTCTCTCTTAAGTAATACAGTTTCGCACGGCGGACCTTACCGCGGCGGACCACTTCGATCTTCTCCACGTTCGGGGAATGAAGGGGCCAGCTCTTCTCAACACCGACGCCGCCGGAAATCTTCCGGACGGTAAAGGTCTCACGGACAGAGCCGTTCTGTCTCTTGGTAACGGTTCCTTCGAAAATCTGGATACGCTCGCGGTTGCCTTCCTTGATCTTCGCATGTACGCGGACGGTGTCGCCGACGGCGAACGTGTCCACGGAGGCTTTTAACTGGGCTTCTTCAATCTTTTTAATGATCTCATTCATGGTGAAATCCTCCTCATGATTCCAGACATTCTTACTACGTTCCCCCTGCGTGAGACCGCCCGCGATGCGCGCCTTACAGGTACCTGTACAGCGGAATATCCGTTTTATTCGTCAACCTCGATACTTTACCACAGCCCTTCCGAAAAAGCAAGCGTTTTTTAAAAAAAGATGTTTGGGTAAAAAGGCGGTATCCGGAGCGCTTCACACTGCGTGCCCCCACGCGGCCCCGACGTCAGGCCGGCAGCCCCGGGGGCGCGTCTGCAGCCCCGTTCCACGGAAGCGGGCCCCCGCTTACTCAAGGAGCAGGGATCGGATCGTGGCGATCTGCTCCGGCGTCACGCCGCAGCTCAGCAGGTAGTTCTCGATGTTTTCCTGCAGCGTCGCGCCCTCATAACGTTTGATCTTCACGAGC
>JAGDAW010000165.1 GCA_017959345.1 Lachnospiraceae bacterium
AATTCCACGAACCCCACCCGTTTCCAGCATCCGGTCGCGGGCACCTATAAGAAAGAGCGCCTGGAAGCCGGGAAGAAGTACTTCTCGGTCGCGTCCGGCGGCGGCACCGGCCGTACCCTGCATCCGGACAATATGGCTGCCGGCCCCGCCTCTTACGGCATGACGGACACCATGGGCCGTATGCATTCGGACGCCCAGTTCGCCGGTTCCTCTTCCGTGCCCGCGCACGTGGAGATGATGGGCTTCTTAGGCGCCGGCAACAACCCCATGGTCGGCATGACCGTGGCTGTGGCCGTTGCGGTACAGGAAGCGCTGAATAAATAACGCATTCAGGAAGGAGTGCCTGCCCGGCGCTTCTGACGATACGGGCTCCCGGTAAGATCTCCGGGAGCCCGTGCTGTAAGGAGAGGGCGCGTACAGAGACCCGCAGGCTGTAATAAGCCTCCCGCAGGGTGTAAGGAGAACGGAGAGGACGCATGGATCACGCGGAAGAAGCCGTACGGCTGTTTTATGAAGGCTATAACTGCGCGCAGGCCGTATTCTGCGCGTTCCGGGACGAAACGGGCATGGACCTCGCGGAAGCGGCGAAACTGTCGTCCGCGTTCGGCGGCGGCATCGGGCGGCTCCGGGAAGTCTGCGGGGCGGTCAGCGGTGCCCTGATGGCGTACGGCATGCTCCGCGGATACGCGGATCCCCGGGACCCGGAGGCGAAGATCCGCCACTACGCCGGGGTGCGGGCGTTTGCCGCGGCGTTTTCGGAGGCCCACGGCTCGGTCGTGTGCCGGACGATCCTGAAGGACGTGCCGGTTTCCCCGGGCGGCGTCCCGGAAGCGCGGACCCCGGCGTTCTACAGCCGGCGGCCCTGCCTGAAATGTATCCGCGACGCGGCCGCGATCCTGGACGGGATGCTGCGGGAGAACGGCGCGGAAGCCCCGGAGGAGGGCTGAGAAGGAGGTAAGAGATGATCCGTCACATTGTACTGTTTAAAATCAAAGACGAATATAAGGACGAAATCCCGCAGCTTATAGAGAATTTCTACGGGATGAAAGGCCGGATCGAGGGGATGCTGGACCTGGAAGCGGGGCAGGACGTCCTGCACAGCGAGCGCTCCTATGACCTGGCGCTGACGACGGTGTTCGACAGCCGGGCGTCCCTGGACGCCTACCAGACCCACCCGGTGCATCTCCCGGTGAAGAAGCGGATGCACGAGGTGCGGAGCGCGTCCGTCGCGTGCGATTTCGAAATCGCGTGAGAGCGGGGCCGGCTTTCCGGAAGACGGCCGTCAAAGGATGAATCCGTCGAAAAACAGGCTTGACAGGAAGACCTTCCGGTGATAAAAAGGAGTTGACAACGAACCACGGAAAATGTTGAAATGGTTCCGCGTACACATTTACATTTCAGGACATGGGTCCGGAAGGAGAAAAAGATGGCATATTGCACGTATTGCGGTACGAAACTCGTGGACGGGACCCGGTTCTGCCCCAACTGCGGGAATCCCGTCGGGGAGACGGAAGGAGACGGCCGGCCTGATCCGGGAATCGGCCAGCCCTACGGCGTCGGGGCTGCCGGCGGGCAGGCTCCTTACAGCAGCGCCGGAAGCAGCTACGACAGCGGGAACCGGTCCGCAGCCGATCCCGCAGGCATGCCCATGGGATGGCACAAGTTCCTGATGGTCATTTTCATCATCGGGGGGATCATCTCCATCCTCAACGGGATTACGATGCTCACCGGCATCCAGTATTCCATGCAGGGTGCGGACCCGGATGCCGTATATTCCTACTTCCCGGGCCTCAGGATGTGGGATTACGTGTACGGGGTCATCTGTATTGCCCTCGGCGTTTTCCAGATCTACGTCCGGAACCGGCTGAACGGGTTTTATGCCAACGGGCCGAAACTGCTGATGATCTTTTACATCGTGGGGATTGTGACATCGGTCCTCTACCTGTTCAATGCCTCCGCCATCATTGGGGATGCCCCGGTCGAGAGCATCGGTTCCGTCATCGTCAGCGTCGTAATGATGATCATCAATTATGTTTATTACCGGAAGCGGAAGGAACTGTTCGTGAACTGAGGCGGGCCCGGGAGGAATGCGCCGGGGCGGCCCGCGGTATGGCAGGGCAGCGGACGGATCCGCAGCCCGTATGGCGGGATGACAATGTAGACGTTTACATCTGGCAGGCGGTCCGGAAGGACCCCTGCCTTTTTATGCGCTTTTAAGTGTCAGATTCCCGGGTTGCTGCGGATACTGGATCATCCTAACACAAAACCGGAAGAAGTTGACATCACCATAAGGCATCTTTTTTTTTTTTTCTAATTGAGTTGACATAATGCACAAAATAGTGTATAAATTAGATATATGGAATAACGCGTGCTAATTTGTTTGCGGCAAAATGGGGGGTTGATAAATATGATTGTATAGAAAATATAGAGGTCGTTCGCTTATATTATGATTGATTTATTGAAAAGGAGAAGAAATGAAAAGAAAGAATTGTTTCAGCCTGATCTGTATGCTGCTTACACTTCTGCTGCTCGCATCCGGCTGTGATGAAACCGGTCAGAAGGGGACAGCGGATATAGCGGAACAGAGTACTTCAACAGCGGAAGAATCCGCAGACCTGAATACGGAAGCCGGTCCCTCTGCGGAAACGGATGACGCTGTACCGGCGGATCCGACAGAGGGAAACGTGGATCCATCCCTGCAGCCGTCGGAGGAGGGGCAGACCCCATATGAGATGCGGACGGTGACGGTACTGCCGGACAGCCTGCACAAAACAGATGAAGCGGCAGATACTTATGAAGGAGGGGTTTATCATAT
Organism: Lachnospiraceae bacterium; assembly: GCA_017959345.1. GTDB lineage: Bacteria > Bacillota > Clostridia > Lachnospirales > Lachnospiraceae > UBA1267. Next base: position 2,816 of record JAGDAW010000165.1, read on the forward strand.
CGCATCCCTGGACCTTGACCTGGCGATTCCCGAGGGATACTATATTTACCGGGTGGACGGCATGTTCAGGGGACCGGATTATGAACATGATTTTGTCCGGATGGAGTTCGTGGACGAATATATCATGACCATGCAGGAAGTGACGGAAGAGCAGTTGGTGAAGGATTCGTGGGAACAGTTTGACGAATACACCGGGAAGCGGTATTCGCCGAACTTCCGGGGACCTGAGTATGTGGTCTTCAGTTTCAGAGTGTTCCATAAAGACTATCTTCCTGTCGAGAGCCTGTATTACCCTGCGCTGATGTCCAACAGGGAAGTCCGGGTCGCCGGGGATTACGTGATTGAGATGGGCCTCAGCCTGTACCGGTCCAGCCAGGCATATGCGGTACGGGACCGGGGAGAAGTGGAAGGAGATACCTATACGTTCCCGAACGGGAAGACAGCGAAAGTGATTTATGAGGATGAATTCCCCCTGTCAGGCTGGCTGGAAGCGATCCGGTCCGGGTCGCTGGGCAGCGGCATCCGGTATTGGGACAATCCTATGCTCGGGTTCGATGATGCGCCCAGGACGTTCCTGGTGGAAAGAGAACAGACTTTCCGGAATCATAGCGCCGGTGATCTGGCCGGGAGTATCCGGATTGCGGGAGGATCCCCGGTCTGGGCCCGGGAAAAATCTGTCCTCAGTGATGGATGGTGGAGTGATTACACGGAAGCGCTGGGAGCGCTGGATCTTATGGCCGGAGGAGGCGCTTATCCGGAAAACATGGTTCTGCCCGAATACCCTGCCATGTACTCCGCGGCGGATGCGGAACTGGACTCCAGGGCGGACTGGTACCGTTATGAGCAGGAAATGATCACAGGATGGCATGCGGACGGGACAACGGATCATACGCTCAGAGCCTTTATTTACGCATGTCTGAAAGCCGGCGGGCGGGATGTCCAGCTCTCCCGGGTGGTGATTGCACAAAAGTTATCCCCCACGGGATTCCCGCTGTATACAGCGTATGATCTGGATCCCGAATCCGGGGTCTTCGAGTTCCTGGAGAACGGCGGGGATTACTTATGGCTGACAGATCTTTCCATAGCGAGAGATTACGTGCTGGAGCATCTGGTACAGGCCGTGGAGTGACAGATCCCTGAGTTCGGAATCCGGTATACAGCTTTCCTTGCCAATTCCGAATAAATGCGCTATAATACCTCTGTTGTGCGCCGCTGCAGCAAATGCGCGGTTCCCGACAGAGGTATTGTGTTTTTTTGAATCTTCGGTCCAGGGACTATACGGAGAGAGCATGAGATGGAGCTGAAGGAAGCGGCAGAGTCGAAGAAGCGGAAGAAGGACGGGAAGAAAACCGGCGCCGTGCGCAGGTTTTTTGTGCGTTTCTTCCGCGCTGTCCTGCTGATCCTGCTCCTCGCGGTGCTCGGGATCGTCGGGGTGAACGCATACGTCATCGGGACCCAGAGAAGCCGGAT
>JAGDAW010000166.1 GCA_017959345.1 Lachnospiraceae bacterium
ACGGAGCCGCGGATGGTCGTGGCGCGCCCAGTGTCTTTCGGGATGCCGCTGTCGTCGATAACGGTCAGCTCCGTGCGCCCCACCACGAACTGCGCCACGGCGGGGTAGTTGCGGATCACGGACTGCAGGATCCGGTAAGCGGTCTCCGCATCCCAGGAGGTCACCGAAATCGTCAGTAGGTTCGTGCCCGAAATGTTCGAGAAGCGGATGGTGCCGGGCACCGAGCGCAGCCCCAGGTCCGAGGCGACCACATTGGACAGGGCGCCGGACGTCAGGATGGACGGGAAAATGGAGCCCAGCTGTTCCGCGGTGGTCCGGTTGTCCGAGGTGGCCGCGGAGACCGTATGCACCGCCGCCGTCGCCGTGGCTTCGTACACGGGCGTATAGGTGGTGGTCGTCGCCAGGTAGAACGCGAGCGCCGTCACGGCGGTCGTGACGATCAGGACCCACCACAGGCGCCGGAGCCTGTAAAACAGGTCTTTCAGGAAGGCGATCAGGTCAATTTTCTGGAATTCCGGGCTGCCGGAAGTGGTTTCAGCCATTCTCATCCCCCCCTTCCTGCAGTTCATCGTCGTCAGCCGCTTCCGTTTCCGCGGCCGCCTCCGCGTCCGCCGCGTAGTGGCTGTAGGCGCCGTATCTCCCGTAGCGGCCGTACCGGCCGTAACTGCCGTACTTGCCGTAACTGCCGTACCGGCCGTAGCCGGACCGGTATCCGCCGTAGCCGACCGTGGTGCCGGACAGGAACGGGAGCTCATGGATGTCGTTCAGGATGCAGCCCAGGAAATGGGCCCTGCAGGTCCGCAGCGCGTCGATCGCGTCGTTCACGTCCTCCGCGAGCGAGGTGTCATAGCCCACCACCATGATGCTGAGGTCGGAAAGGTTCGCGAGGTTCTCCGCGTCCGCCATCAGGCCCATGGGCGGCGTATCCACCACCACATAGTCGAAATGGTCCCGGAGCACCTTGAACAGGGTCTTCATGTAATCCGAGGAAACGATATCCGTGGAGTTCGTGTACCTGCGCCGGTTCATGAACAGGTACAGGTGCCGCGCGGAGTCGTACACGATGGGGCTCTCCTTCGCGGTGCCCCGGAAAAGCATCTCGAAATTCACGGAAGCATTGTCTTCCACGTCTGAGAACAGTTTATAAAGGGAGGGCCGCCTCAGGTCGCAGTCGATCAGGAGCACTTTCTTCTCCTGGGCGGCCAGCGCCAGCGCGAGGTTCGCGGAAACCGTGGTCTTCCCTTCATGCTCCATGACGGACGTCAGCAGGATCGTCTTCGCGCCGCGGCGCTCCGCGCCGGACATCACGTTCTGCGCGATCTTGCGGAAGCGCTCCGTGAATTCGAATCCGGCGGTCAGCTCCGTAATCAGGAGCTTCGACTCCTTGCGCCCGAAGAAATCCTTCAGGGAACGGTACGGGTTCTGGTGGTACACCGCGCCGATGGCCTTCCCGTCCACTTTATTCTCCAGGTCCTTCTCGCCCTTCACGGTGTTCTTCAGGAAGGACAGGACCAGGAACAGCGCGGAAAAGACCAGGAACGCGGCCAGCGCCGAGAGGATCATGCGCCGGTTCGCGGAAGCCGCGGCGTCCGCTTTCCGCGGCACGTCCGGCTGGATCAGCACGTCCATGACCATGTCCGCGGAGACGTATTCCGCGAGCTCCCGGATATTGTCCATGATGGACCGCGTAATGGCGTACGCGAGGTACGGGCTCTCCGACGTCACACGGAGCGTCAGCAGGTTCGTGCTGCCCACGATGCCGACGGAGGTGGTCGCATTGAACGAATCCAGGCCCAGGTCCCGGCAGACCCGCTTCCGCATCAGGCTGGACTGCAGGATGCTCGAAAAGCTGGACGCCATGGTGTTCGCCGCGGAAAGGTTGTAATAGGAACTGGTGCTGTTCGTCTGGCTGGATACGACAAATGTGGTCGACGTCGTATATGAGCGCGAGAGGTTCGACCGCACGTACAGGTTCATGAGCATCCCGACCGCCGCGGAGGCGAGCAGGATCACCCAGAGGTTCGCGGCCCAGTCCCGGAGCAGGCTGTACGGGTCGATCCGGTCGAGAAGGGGTATGTTTTTCGGCTGCTGCTCCATCCTTACTCCTCCACGATCACGATCAGGGACGCGGTGCCGAGCGCTTCGGGTTCGGAATCCCCCGAAGGCAGGGAATACAGGGTATAATACGCCTCATACATGCCGGGCGTCCCCGCATCCACACCGGAAGCATCGATCCGGATGTCCCGGTCCGGGTCGTAACGGTACTGTTCGAAGCTCCGCGTGTTCCCGGCGGTGTAGATGCCGGAAAGCAGGCTCCTGTAATCCGGCTCCGTGCCGGCCTTCGTATAGCAGATATAGTCCGAAAGCGCGGGCGCAGGCGCCGCGTACACGGTATAGCTCTCGAACCGCGCGGGGATCTCCAGCACCGCGGAGTCGCCGGCGGAATTCGTGACCTGGAGCGTGATCATCCGCACGGTCACGTCCTCGTTCAGGACTTCCACGCCGCCGCGGGCGATCTTGATCTGGCCGGTCAGGTCCCCGTCCAGCGTATCCCGCGCGGTGATGTCCCGCATGTAATTGTAGGAGGAATTCCCTTCCGGGAAGCGGAAGGGCGCCGTCATATAGAACCTGGGCGGCTCGTAATCCGTGAAATGCACGGTCCGCACGTAGGTGCCCACATTGTCGCTGCTGTCGAACGCGGCATAGTTCACCTGCAACGTCCCGGGGCTGATGAAGCGGGAGCGCGAAACGACGAAAATGCTGCCGGTGACGTCCCCGTCCTTATTGTCCGAGGCCCGGAGGCCGGAAAGCAGCTCCCGGTCCGTCACGGAGACGCTCACAACCAGGGTGTCCGTATCCGCGGTGATGACCGGCGGGAGGTCGTCCGAACGGACGAGGTCCCGGATCCGGAACACCGCGAAGACGGCGATGGCGATGATGGAAAAAACGAGAAGGATGATCCTTGCCTGTTTCATGTGTCCTGAAGACTCCTGTATCCCGCTAGAAAGGCAGCGGTTCGTATCCGTAAAGCGGCTTCCCTTCCAGGATCCGCTTCGGGTTGATTTCTACTAAAAGGTCCGCGAAATCCGCCCCGTACCGGGCGGCCAGGGCGTCCCGCACGTCCCCCATGCGGGTGGTCCGGAAGCGGATCCCGTGGGCGTCGCTCGCCGTGCAGGCCGCGAGCCCGTGGCTTAAAAGCAGGTGCGCCGTCCGCTCCGGCGCTTTCCCGAAATGGCCGAGGATGCTGCCCTTGTTGATCTGCAGGGCTGCGCCGGAAACACACCATCCGTACGCGATGGCGGGGTCCTCCTGGATGAAGTAATACCGTTCCGGGTGGGCGATCACCGGCCGGAACCCGGCTTTCCGGCACGATTCCAGGATCCCGCGACAGAACGCCGGGTCCTCGCCGAACGCGAATTCCGTCAGGAAATAGGACGTGCCCGCAAGCGTCCAGACGCGGCCCGCTTTCAGCAGGTCCGGCAGGGCCTCCGTGGCGAAGACTTCCATACCCGTATGGAGCTTCACCGGGATGCCCATCCGGCGGACTTCCGTCCGGAGCCGCTCAAAGCGCGCCCGGATGCCCTCGTCCAGGTAATTATCGAATTCCCCCGGGATGTTGCAGTGGTTCGTGGAAATGATGTCCGTCACCCCGCTGTCCGCGGCCATGGCGGCCATCTCCAGGGACGTCTCCATGCTGTCCGAACCGTCGTCCACACCCGGAAGGATATGCGCGTGAATGTCTGTCACTGTCCGCTCCTTTAAAAATCCTTAAGAAGCTGTCCGGTCTCTTCCCTGTCCACCTCCGTCACCCGGGTTTCCAGGACCCGGTAGACCCGCCGGCACATGCTGAGCACGCTCGGGCGGTGGGTGGTCACGATGCAGGTCTTCTCCGGACGCTGGCGGATGATGTTCCGGAGGACTTCCCGCTCCGTCGCCGTGTCCAGGGCCGACGTGGCCTCGTCCAGGAGCAGGACCGGCGCGTCCCGGAGCACCGCCCGGGCGATCGCGATCCGCTGGGCCTGTCCCTCGGAAAGGCCCCTGCCCCGCTCTCCCACGGCGGAATAGATGCCGTCCGGCATCTGCATCACAAAGTCATAGGCGCACGCGACCTTCAGCGCCTCGATGATCTCTTCGTCCGTCGCGTCCTCCTTCACCATCCGCAGGTTCTCCGCGATGGTGCCGGACAGGATCGTATTGCCCTGCGGCACGTAGGAGAAGAGGCAGCGGCTGTCCGCGTTCATCTCGACCCGTGTGCCGTCCTCCGCGGACTGCAGGTATACATTTCCCTCGTCCGGGTGGACCAGCCCCAGGAACAGGCGGACCAGCGTGGTCTTCCCCTCCCCCGAAGGCCCCACCAGGGCCACGATCTCGCCGGGACACGCGTAAAATGCCGAATCCGTCAGGACCACGTCGTCCCCGCTGTACGCGAACGTCACGGAATCCATCCGTACTTCGAAGCCTTTCCCGGACACTTTCAGGAGGTCCCGGCTCTCCGGGAGGTGCTTCTCCTTCGGGAGTTCCGTCAGCTCGCGGATCCGGTGGGCGGAAACGGAACTTGAGAGGAACTGCGGGATGATGCCGGCCACATTGCCGAACGCGGTGGACAGGCGCACGCGCTGCTCGAGGAACAGCGTCATGGTCCCGTAGGTGATCTGCCCGGTCCACAGGAGGAACAGGCAGTAGCCGAACGCCGCGTACTGGACGATGAGCCCCAGCACCTTCATGAAGACGCCGGTCTTGATGGTAAACAGGTTATACGTCAGGCTGATGTCCTTGTAGCGGGCCTGCCAGTCCCGGAGCTTCTTCCCGTAGGATTCCATGATGCCGAAGGACTTGATGGTGTCTACATTATAAAATGTCTCCACCTCGAAGCCGATCATGCGGCTCCCGGTCTCTTTCATCTTCCGTGCGTATTCCCGCTGCTTCTTAATAAAATATTTCGACATCAGCAGCATGACGGGCGCGGTGACGAACGCGAGCAGCGACATGACCCGGTCGTAATGCCAGATCACGGCAAATGTGGCCGCCAGGTTATACAGGGCGATGATGACCGACGGGAGCCACGAAATGGCGTTCGCGCTCACGGCCGACACGTCGCTGTTGAAGCGGTTCATCAGGTCCCCGCTCGAATAGGCGGAAAGGGCTTCCCAGTCCACGTCGATGATGCGGTCGAAGATATCCGCCTGGATGTCGTTCCCGATATCGATGCTGATCTTCGCGGAAAGGCGGCTGATCAGGCTCGAAAAGAGCAGGCTCACCGCGGCGCTGGACAGCATAAGGATGATCAGGAACCACAGCTTATCCGTCTGGTGCCCGGTAATGATGTCGATCAGGTATTTCCCGGCAATGCCCGCGGCGAGGCTGAGCGTCGTGCTCAGGATGCCGAGCACCGTGTAGAAAACAATCGCTCCCTTGTAACGCCTGCTGTAGGAAAAAATCCACGCCCAGTCCTCCAGGATCTCCCGGAACGTCCCGTCCTTCACCCGGCCGGCCAGTGTCTGAAGCGACGAAAACGCCGCCTGTTTTTCTTCCTGCTGTTCCGCCATAAGCTTCCCTTCAGCCTGCCGGCAATTCCGGACAGGTCCGTTATATCCCTCCGACCCGCGTGCTGCCCGGTTCCGGGACGCGGCGGATAATCGGGACATCCCTGTCCAAATTATCTTTATACAACAAGACCAGTCATAAGTCAAGCGGAAAAGCCTTCGAGGCGCTTTATCTTGAAAAACACATCCTGTAAAATCCTGTTTATTTCCGGTTGATTTTTTACGGATGCTATAGTATGATAAATGCGTCGGGGAATATGCTCCGTTGCGGG
>JAGDAW010000167.1 GCA_017959345.1 Lachnospiraceae bacterium
GGATCCCTCCGCCGGCAGACGGCCCCTGCAGGATCCCGTCGCAGCGCCCGCGGATCCCTCCGCCGGCAGACGGCCCCTGCAGGATCCTGCCGCAGCACCCGCCCCTGCCCCCAGGGTGCCCGCCTCCGCATACGCGGCGGACCCCTATGTGCCCGCTCCTGAGAAGCCGGCGCCCGTGGACGCGCCCTGGCCTGACGAAACCGCGCTGCCCGCGGACAGCGGCCCGGAACCGGATGACCTCCGCTTCCCGGAAAGCATGACACAGGATTTCTGACCCTCTGAAAAGGGATCGGACCCCATAGGAAAACGGCCTCCGCGGAGGCCGTTTTCTGATGCGTATGGCGCTGCGGTTCCCCGGCCCTTTACGGCGTCAGCCGCTTCGGGCTCCGGAACAGGAACATCGCTTCATTGATGTGCAGGCCCGCCAGCAGCATGGTCAGCCGGTCGAGGCCCAGGCCGACCCCGCCGTGGGGCGGGCAGCCGTACTTAAAGAATTCCAGGTAGAACGCCACGTCGTCCTTCAGGCCCTTCTCTTCCGCCTGGGCCTTCAGGACCTCATAGCGGTGCTCACGCTGGGCGCCCGTCGTGATCTCCGTGCCGCGCCAGATCAGGTCGTATCCCTGCGGGATCCCGTCCTCGTCCCGCATGTGGTAGAACGCGCGCTTCTCCGCGCTGTAATCCGTCACAAACAGGAATTCATGGCCGAAATGTTTCTTCGTCCACTCATAGCTCAGGCGCTCCGCGTCCGTCGTCAGGTCGCCTTTCTCGGACTCCGGCACCGTATAGCCGTAATCCTCTTCCAGCCCTTTGTAGAGGTCCGCGAGCTTCACGACCGGGAACGGCTGCTCCGGCACGATGACCGGGAGCCCGAACTGCGCTTCGATCTCTTCCCCGAACTTCTCCTTCACACATTTCAGCATGTACGTCAGGAGGTCCTCCTCCATCTTCATGACGTCACGGAAAGACGTGATGTAGCTGAACTCCAGGTCGAAGCCCGTGAATTCGGTCGTATGCTTGCTCGTATAGGACTTCTCCGCGCGGAACACGGGGCCGGTCTCAAAGATCCGGTCGAAGCCGGCGGCCATGGCCATCTGCTTGTAGAACTGGGGGCTCTGCGCAAGGTAGGCGGACCGGTCGAAATATTTCACCTCGAAGACGTCCGAGCCGGATTCCGATGCGGCGCCGATCAGTTTCGGCGTATGGATCTCGGTGAAATCCCGCTCCAGCAGGAAATTCCGCATGGCGCGGGTCATCTCCGTCTGGACGCGGAACAGGAGCTGGTTCCGGTCGGTCCGGAGGTCGATCCAGCGGTAATCCATCCGGTCGTCGATGCCGGACCGCGGGACCGCCGCCTTCTTCTTCGTCGCGGGGATCTCTTCCCGCTGGATGGGCAGCGCCGCGGCGACGGATTCGATCTTCACTTCCTTCGGGATCATCTCGAGGCCGTTCAGCTTCACGTACTCGCTTTCATAGACCGTACCGGTCACGGAGATCACGGAATCGCCGGTCAGCGGCTCGATGGCCGCCGCGACTTCCGGAAGCGCCTCCTTCTCGACCGTGATCTGCAGTTTCCCGGTGATGTCCTTCAGCACGATAAACGCCATCTTACTGGAATTCCGGAAATTCTCCACGAAGCCCTGCACGAGGATCTCTTCCCCGAGATGGGCGCGGACGTCTTTCAGGTATACTCTGTTCATCTTTCAGTCCTTTCCTGCGCGGCCCGGAAATGGGTCCCCCATCCCGCCAGAAAACCGCGCGTTCTTTTTATGCATTCAGCGGATTCTCGTAAATCTCGCGGATATCCGTATAACCGTTCTCCTGCAGCTGCTCCTTCTGGAACCTGCGGTTCTTGATCATCGTATCCAGCAGCACCGTCTTCCCGGACGCCCGGAGGGCCGCCGCTTCCCGGAGCGCCTCCGCCTTCTTCGCGGGAGACAGTTTCTTCTCCAGGAGGATCGCGGTCTTCTCCCCGCCGCTCGGCACGTCGAAGCCCCGCTCCGCCAGGATGGAAATGATCCGCTCGAAGCCGATGGAGAACCCGCACGCCGGCGTGTTCTGCCCGATGAACCGGCCGACCATTTCATCGTACCGGCCGCCGCCGCCCACGGAGGAGCCGAATTCCGGCACCTGGATCTCGAAGACCGGCCCGGTGTAATACCCCATCCCGCGCACCAGCGTCGGGTCGAATACGAGCGTGTACGAACCGCCTTTCGCGGCGGAGACCAGGTCGAAGATCTCGGCAAGGTTCTCCGCGGTCCCGGGTTCCAGCGCGTCCGCCAGCCGCTCCGCGAGCGCCGCGATGGCGTCCGTCCCGGAAAGGCCGGAGACGCAGTCGAACAGGCCCAGGTACGACGCGACGGCTTCCTCCGTCATGCCGAGGGCCACCAGTTCCTTCGTGACGCCTTCCGTCCCGATCTTGTCCAGCTTATCGAGCGCGATGAACACGTCGCCGTACGCTTCCTCCGGGAGGCCGCTGACCCGCGCCATGGCCTTCAGGATCCGCCGGTCGTTGATCCTTATGTTGAAATCCCGGAACCCGATCTTCGACACAGCCTCCGCCGTCGCGAGAATAAGCTCGGTTTCGCAGAGGTTCGTCGGATCCCCGAGAATATCTATGTCGCACTGGTAAAACTCCCGGAAACGGCCCTTCTGGGGCCTCTCCGCGCGGAATACGGGGCCGATCTGCAGCGCCTTGAACGGTTTCGGCAGTTCCGCCTGGTGGGCGGCGTAATACCTGGACAGGGGCAGCGTGAGGTCATAGCGGAGCCCGGAGTCCGCAAGGTCATTTTCCGTAGCCGCCTTCGAAAGGTCGAACTTCCCGCCCCGCTTCATGATCTTGAAGATGAGTTTCTCGTTCTCCCCGCCCTGCTTCCCGGTCAGGTTCTCGATGGACTCGACGACCGGCGTCTCCACTTCCGTGAAGCCGTACGCCCGGTACGTGTCCCGGATCAGGCCGAGCACATAGGTGCGGATCCGCATCTCGCGGGGCAGGATGTCCCGCATGCCGTTTACTGGGTTTTTATTCATCCTTCATCTCCTTGCCGCCGGTTTTTGCGCCGCGCGGCCGTATCCGTACTTCGTCACGCGGGCAGGAAAATCCGTCCGCGCGTCCCTCATGTATCGAGGAGCCCCTCTTCCCGGAGCACCTGCTTCACGAATTCGATGTCGCTGTGCTGCCGCTTCACCCCCATCTCCTCCTGCCAGGACTCGTGTCCCAGCCCGATGATGGTGATCAGGTCCCCTTCCTGCGCGTTATGGATCGCGTAGCGGATGGCCTCGCAGCGGTCCTTAATGGCAATGTAATCCGGATGGGCCGCCTTATGGAGCCCGACCTTCGTATCCTCCAGGATCGCCTCGAAGGTCTCCCACCGGTTATGCCCGGAGGTGACGATGGAAAAGTCCGCGAGCTTCCCGGCGGCTTCCCCCATGCCGTACCGGCGCCCCTTCGAGCGGTTCCCGTCCGCGCCGAAGACGCAGACCAGGCGCTTCGGCCGGAATTCCCTCAGCGCTTCCAGGTGGTGCCAGGTGCTCGCGCCGTTGTGCGCGAAATCCACGCAGACCGAGAAGGCGCCCCGGTAGACCATATCGTCCCGGCCGCGGATCCGGATCCTGCAGAGCGCCTCGTTCATGGCCTCCGCCGGGACCCCCATGTGGTCCGCCACCGCCATCGCGGCCAGCGCGTTCCACACATTGAAATCCCCGGGCAGGTTGATCCTGGACACCGTTTCGAGCTTCCCGTGCACCGAGAACCCGATGTAGGGCGTCCGGGTCTCCTCGTCGAAGATCTTCTCGATCCCGTCCGCGTAATAATCCCTTGAGGGGCTGCATCCGAACGTCTCATACGGCGTATGCAGGAGCTTCACGAACGCCTCCGCGAACCGGTCGTCCATATGGACGAACCCGAGCTTCGCGTGGTTCAGCAGCTCCGCCTTGCAGAACATGTAGTCCTCCATGGACTCATGCTCGTTCGGCCCGATGTGGTCCCCCTCCTGGAGGTTCATCCAGACCGCGTAATCGAACAGGATCCCGTCCGCCCGGTGCTGCTTCATCCCCTGGGAGGAGATTTCGAGCACCGCGCTGTCGCATCCCGCATCCAGCATTTCCTTCAGGTACCGCTGGATCTCGTCCGATTCCGGCGTCGTGTTCGCGAGCTCCACCGTCCGCCCGCCGAAAATCGCGCCGTTCGTCCCGATGGTCCCGACGCGGTGCCCGGCCGCCCGCAGGATGTCCGCGAGCATGTGCGTCGTGGTGGTCTTCCCTTTCGAGCCCGTGATCCCGACCACGGTCATCCGCTCCGCCGGGTATCCGTACCAGGCGGCATAGACACAGGCGCCCGCGTGGCGGGTGTCCGGCACCAGGAGGACCGACGCGTCCTGCGGGAGGTCCAGCGGGCGCTCCGCGAGGAATACGCGGACGCCGTCCCGGAAGAGCGCCTGCACGACGGCGGGGTCATGCGAGTCGAACCGCGCCCCCTTCGTACAGATGAACAGGTTCCCCGGTCCCGCTTTCCGGCTGTCCCGGGCGATGCCGGTGATCTCCGGGTCCCCTTCCCCGGAAAGCCTGGTAAAATCGATTCTTTCAGTCAGTTCGGACAGTTTCATGACAGCTCCTATCCTTTATGTTCTCCCGTACGGCCGCCCGGTCACCGGATCCCCAGGATCTCCCGCGCCACAAACACGCCGGACGCGGACGCGTGGGACAGGGAATGGGTGACGCCCGAGCCGTCCCCGATCATGAAGAGGCCGGGGTAACAGGTCTCCAGGCGGTCGTCCACGTCGACTTCCATGTTATAGAATTTCACTTCCACGCCGTAAAGCAGCGTGTCGTCGTTCGCGGTGCCGGGCGCGATCTTGTCCAGCGCGTAGATCATCTCGATGATCCCGTCCAGGATCCGCTTCGGCAGCACCAGCGACAGGTCGCCCGGGGTCGCGTTCAGCGTCGGGCGCACCGTGCCTTCCTCGATCCTTTTCACCGTGCTCCTGCGTCCCCGCTCGAGGTCCCCGAAGCGCTGGACGATCACGCCGCCGCCGAGCATATTGGACAGCCGGGCAATGGATTCGCCGTAGCCGTTCGAATCCTTGAACGGTTCCGAAAAATGTTTGGCCACCAGGAGCGCGAAGTTCGTGTTCTGCGTCTTCTTCGCCGGATCCTCGAAGCTGTGGCCGTTTACGGTGATGATCCCGTTCGTGTTCTCATTGACGACGATCCCGTGGGGGTTCATGCAGAAGGTCCGGACGTGGTCTTCGAATTTTTCCGTGCGGTACACGATCTTCGACTCATACAGCTCGTCCGTGATGTGCGCGAAGATCTCCGCCGGGATCTCGACCCGCACCCCGATGTCCACCCGGTTCGATTTCGTGGGGATGGAGAGCTTCCGGCAGAGCTGTTCCGCCCATTTGGATCCGGAACGGCCCACGGAGACGATGCATTCCCTGCAGGTGAACGTACCCTTCTTCGTCACGACGCGGAACCGCGGCCGCGGGGCGTCCGTATCCGCACCCCCGCTTTCCTCCCCTGCGGGAAGCCCTTCCGCGGCGGGGTCCATCACTTCCACTTCCCCGACCGGCGTGTCAAAATAGAAATCCGCCCGGTCCTTCAGCTCCTCATACAGCCTTTCGAGCACCCGGTAGTTGATGTCGGTCCCCAGATGGCGGACGGACGCGGACAGCAGCGTCAGCCGGTTCTGCATGCAGACCTTCTTCAGCGCGGTGCCCGCCGTGGAGTACAGCGCGGTCCCTTCGCCCCCGTGGGTCATATTGATCCGGTCGACGTAGTGCATCAGTTCCAGGGCGCGCTCTTTCCCGATGTGTTCATAGAGCGTGCCGCCGAAATCATTCGTAATGTTGTATTTCCCGTCCGAGAACGCGCCGGCGCCGCCGAACCCGCTCATGATGGAACAGGTCGGGCAGCCGATACAGGTTTTGACCTTCTTCCCGTCGATGGGGCATCTCCGGCGGTCCAGCTCGTGGCCGCTCTCAAAGACCGCCACGGACAGGCCGGAATTCCGGGCCAGCTCCCAGCAGGCAAAAATGCCGCCCGGGCCGGCGCCGACAATGATGACGTCATAATACATACGGTTCCTCCGAATCCTGCGGAGTACTGGAAAAGCGCGGCATCCCGGGGCGCATTGCGGCCGGGGCTCACTTTAACCTCAAAATATATACTCCGAAAACATAACTTTTGGATTATAGCACATCTCCGCGGACTTTACCACCGGAAAAAAGCGTTTTGAACAGCCCGGACAGGCCGCATCCGTACGCGAACACCAGGATGGCCGGGAGGGATACCGTATAGAAGTTCATGATTTCCATCCGCACGCCGTCCGCGTGCAGGAAACTGGAGAACCAGCAGATGGAGAACGTGTATAACGCCCCGAGGCCGAGGAAGAACAGCGTGCAGAGCCCGTAAGGGACTCTCGCGGCCGGGATATCCCCGGGGGCCGCCTGCCCGCCCCGGCGTCCCCGGAACAGGCGGACGGCCGCAGCGATGAGGGAAAGGATGCTGGCGGCCAGCAGGATGACGTTCACAACCCGGTATACGGCCATCAGCACCGACGCGGCAGCCGCGGCCGCCTCCCGGACCCCTTTCCCCTGTTCGTAATCGACCAGGTAGGGGGTATTCGCGAAAGCGGCCGCGTCCCGGAGGACGCCCTCATACCCGGGAAGCGCCGTCTGGGCGGCCGCCCCGGGGTGGATGCCCGCCGCGTATCCGGAGAGCCACACACCGCCCTTCAGGCCTTCCCACGTCAGCGACAGGACGCCCAGGACGTCCGACGGGCTTTTGGACCCGGCGGAAGGCAGCAGCCGGATCCGGTCCGTCTTCGGGAGACGCCCGTCCCGGAAGGCCTGGTCGAGTTCCGCGTTCACCCGGCGGAAGAAGGCTTCATTTCCGGCTTCGTCATAGACGCCCCCGGACGCTTCGTTCAGCGCGTAGCGGAGGGCCCAGGTCAGGTAATCCCCCTGCAGGGCGTTCGCCGAAAGATCCCCGCTGCTCCAGGGATTCCGCATCAGGGCGTCATAGAGTCCCTCCCCGGACTTCAGGGTTTCGGATGCTTCGAACGCCCGGTCGATGGCGTCCAGGGGCGACCAGACGGTATCCGAATCCGCGTCCGAACGGATGGCGTAGACCTTCTGGACGAAAGCGCCGGTCTCCCCGCCGGTGCGGGTATTCAGTTCATAAACGCCGAAAAAGTGATGATGGATGAGCAGGGACGCGCCGGTCACCGCGGCGAACACCAGGATGGGCAATAAGGCGGTGCGGAGCGCCGCCCGGACCGGGACGCTGCCCTGCCCTTGTTTCTTCAGATGGGATACCAGGAGGTTCACCCCCAGGAGGACGTCCGAAAACAGGAGGACCGCCAGGAACCAGATCCCGTCCTCCTTGACGTAATAGGTAAATGTGAAGACGGCACCCAGGACCGCCGGCAGCAGCAGGTGCTTCTCCGCCCCCCGCTTTCTTTCCGCCGGGAGGAAGACCCGCTTCATACAGAGCAGGATCAGCCCCAGCGTCAGGATCGTGAACGGCGCGAGGATGCCGTTCCGGTACATCCGGAGCCCGGCCGAGGTCTCAAACCCTGCCGGGAGGAACAGCACATAGAAAAACAGGAATTCCGGGACGTATTTCTGCCGGGTCAGTTCCCGGAACAGGTGCCGGGTGAAAAACGCGGCCGCCGACCACAGGATGCCCGTCACCACCGCGTAAGGCAGATGGGACACGCGGACCCCGGCGAGGAACAGGGGGTACGACAGGTATTTGGCCAGGGAATACAGGTTCGGCTCCGTGAAATGGTGCCGCAGGCTGGCGTATTCCAGCATCAGCACGTCGTCACAGGATTCCACGGGGGGAAACCAGATGCCGGAGGCCACGCTGAACCCGATCCGCAGCAGGGCCGCCGCGAACAGGAGGATAAGGATCCGTTTTTCGGCGGAACCGCCGTTCCGGGACTGCTCTATCATAGGGATTCGCTCCTTTTTCGAAAAATGTCGGAATGATTCCCTAATTATAGCAGGTATACCCGGATTTTTACACCCCTTTTCACGCTTCTTTCCCCGTAAACGCAGGATTCCGCACACATGGCATGGGAAGAGACGTTGGCGCCGGCAGGCCTGCCTGCCGGCGCCACAACATCCTTTCATCTTCAGGTCCTGTTATTTCAGGACGGATGCCTTCAGTTTTCCGTCTTCCACATCCACCACGATCGTATCACCCTCCGAAATCTCCCCGGACACGATGATCCTGGCCGCGGCGGTCTCCACATACTTCTGCAGGTACCGCTTCAGCGGCCGCGCGCCGTAGACGGGGTCGTATCCGCGGGCGACGATATAATCCTTCGCCTCATCGGTCAGCCGGATCGAGAGTTCCCGGTCCGCGAGCCTCCGGTTCACGTCCGCCAGCATCAGGTCCACGATCTGCGAGATGTTTTCCTTCGTCAGGGGCCGGAACAGGATGATTTCGTCCAGCCGGTTCAGGAACTCCGGCCGGAAATGCGCCCTCAGGTCCGCCATGACCATCTCTTCCGCGTCTTCCCGGATGGTCCCGTCTTCACGGATGCCGTCCAGGAGGTACTGGGACCCGATGTTCGACGTCATGATCAGGATCGTGTTCTTGAAGTCCACGGTGCGGCCCTGGGAATCCGTGATCCGCCCGTCGTCCAGCACCTGGAGCAGCACATTGAACACGTCCAGATGGGCCATCTCCACCTCATCGAAGAGGACGACCGAATACGGTTTCCGCCGGACGGCTTCCGTCAGCTGGCCGCCTTCGTCGTAACCCACGTATCCCGGAGGCGCCCCGATCAGCCGCGCCACGGAGTGCTTTTCCATGTACTCGCTCATATCGATTCTTACGATATTGTCTTCGCTGTCGAATAGAGTTGCCGCAAGCGCCTTTGCA
The DNA here is from genome assembly GCA_017959345.1 of Lachnospiraceae bacterium. Lineage (GTDB taxonomy): Bacteria > Bacillota > Clostridia > Lachnospirales > Lachnospiraceae > UBA1267. Next base: position 8,893 of record JAGDAW010000167.1, read on the forward strand.
AGCTTGGTTTTGCCGACGCC
>JAGDAW010000168.1 GCA_017959345.1 Lachnospiraceae bacterium
AGCACTTACTTCATTCAGCCTTTCATCCAGTTCCTCGATCGACAGCTCATATATGGATTCCCACTGATAATCCCCGGTAAGAGCGATCGCGCCCACGATCACAAACTCATACTGCGCCGCAAGCGCTTCCACTTCCGTTTTGGTTACGCCGTCTTTCACCGTGACCAGCAGCTGGTCCCGCACGATGGGAAGTCCCTCGATATTCATAATGATCTCGTCATCCGATGTAATATCCTTAAAAAACATCTCTCCGATATCTTCCATATCGTCCGACGGTGTTGTATCCAGATACGTGATGTTTGTTGTCGGGTCCTCTTTCTCTGTCTTTGCAGCCGTCTCTGTATTTTCTGATACTTGCTCTTTTGTACTTGTCTCTGTTTTTTTCTCTGTATCGTCCGTTGAAACAAGCACTTCCTCTTCGTCCTCCCCGGAAATCACTTCAGAACCTTCTCCTGTGCTTCCTGAACTCTTATCCGCCATAGGAGACAGATTTATTAACTCCTTTTCCTCAAGCTCATCGCTCGATGTCTCCTGCATTTCCGTATCTTTCAATACCTCCGTATCTGTATCCTGTACCTCGACCTTCCCGCAGCCGGTCAGCGCTAACAGTGTTATGATTCCTGCCAGATAACGTTTTGATCTCATCTGTATTTTCCTTTCCTGCAAAGCAAATTCCATCGTCTCTTTATGTCTGGGCGGCCCTTCTGTCCCGGATGGCTATCCTGTCCCTTGTAAAGCTCATTTTATCGGATACGCTACCAGTACCAGTTCATCCATATTCTCCTTACAATATATTCTTCGTGTTTACTTCACCGTAATAATACAATCTTTCCATTCAGCCGGTGTATGAAAACCTTCAATTGTTTTTCCCACAATAAAATCCGTCGGTATTGCCGCAATATTCATATATCCTACTTTGCCGTCCCTTATATCCACGCATTGTTCATCCCGGCAAAACCTTAATTCACAAGTACTATCACAATATTCTATTGCATCGGAATTATAATCATAAATGCGTACAACTATTTTTTCTACAACGTAATTATATTCCGAAACAGGGTATGACTGTTTCCATACATTATCTTCATCAAATAAAAGCTGCAAACCGTATTCATACTCAAGAACCTCATCCATTTCCTGTTGGCTTGTCACCAATACAGCGCCCCAACGAGAAGTTCCCAAATAAGGTGATCCGACCGTTTTTACATATGCCCCTTCTACTTTTTCCCATTCTGTTTCATCTGCATCCGGAATCATTTCAACCGGATCCTGCGGTTTCTCATCTTCTGCAATGATTTCTGCTTCTTCTGTTTTTTCTGTTTCTTCCATACCGACACTCGGCACATCTGCCTTCCCGCAGCCGGTCAGTAATTCGCCTTCGGCCTGTAGAATTCGAAAATGACGCCGTCGTAGCGCTTCTGGTCCACGTCCGGCTCCCGGGACGTCCACGCGAAGAGCATGGTGCCCTTCCTGTGCGCCCTGCGGACGTTCCAGGGCGTCTTCACGCTCCGGTTGTACGCGATGAAATCCGGCCGGGCGGAGACGTTCCAGAAACAGTGGCTCAGCATAAACGCCAGCGCCTTGTTCATGTATTCCCCGTAGTCCCCGGTGTGGGTCGCGAGCTGCCCGCGGACGATCTCCGGGGCGTTCTTGCGGAACCAGATGACGATCCTGGGGTCGAAGGACTCGATGCAGTAGACGCCGGGGTAGGTCTTCAGGAGGTCGTACGTCTTCTGACAGAGCTCTTCCCGGACGCGGCTGAACTTCAGCTCCACGATCAGGGGGCCTTTCCCTTTGCGCAGGACGTCCAGGACGTCCGAAAACAGCGGGATCCGGCAGTCCGTGTCGAAAAGCGGGAACTGCTGGAGCTCCTCGAACGTGTAGTCGCCGATCTGGCCGTCCCGGCCGCAGACGCGCTTCAGGTTCTCATCGTGAAAGACCACCACCCGGCCGTCTTTCGTGAGCTGGACGTCCAGCTCGACCCCGTAGCCGCACTCCGCCGCCGCCCTGAAGGCGGGCAGGGAGTTCTCCGGCACGCTGTGGTCCGGCGTATGCAGGCCGCGGTGCGCGTAATTCCAATGTGCGAATTTGGATCGTTGTTCTTTTGTAAGCCTAACCATGATATAACTCCGTATTTTTTCGGCGGGTCCTTACCCGCGAACCTGCATTATAGCACGAAAGCCGCCGCGCGTAAAGCCCCGATCGGACGAAAAGGGGCGGAAGCCGGCCCGGCGCGCCGCCCGGAACGCCGCGGCTTCGTCCGTTTTGCCGGTAAAGCCTGAAAATTTTCCGGGGAAGCTTGTATATTTTCACATTTCGGAGTACAATCCTCTTTAACAATACCTCGGAGAGTCCAAGGAGGAGAGATGAAACTGAATGTCAAAAGAACCTGCCTGATCGGGTTCGCCTTTTTCGGGATCCTGCTGCTGTGGCAGGTGTACGATTCCTGGTGCCCCACGTTCCTGACGGACATTTTCGCGCGGAACATGTACGGGATGTCTTCCGCGGCGCTGAAGGAGAGCTCGCCGGAGAACATCCTGAACGTCCAGTGGCTGGTCGGCATCATCATGGCGTGCGACAACCTCGCCGCGCTGATCCTGCTGCCCATCTTCGGGCGGCTGTCGGATAAGACGGAGACGCCCATCGGGAAGCGGATGCCCTACATCCTGACCGGCACGTTCGTCGCCGCCGTCGCGTTCCCGTTCATCCCGCTGTTCTTCCACATGAACCAGGTCGCCGGCATGGTGGCGGTCATGGCGGTCGTGCTCCTGTTCATGATGATGTACCGGAACCCGGCGGTCGCGCTGATGCCGGACATCACGCCGAAGCCGCTCCGCACGAAAGCGAACGGCATCATCAACATCATGGGTTACTTCGGCGGCGCCGCCGCGACGGTGCTCGGGATCTTCCTGAAGCTCTCGGATTACATCAACGCGGCCGACGAAGCGCGCAAGCTCTGGATCATCGAGATCCCGTTCTGCATCGCCTCCGTGCTCATGGTGATTTCCGCGCTGGTCCTGTTCTTCACCATCCGTGAGAACCGGCTGAAGGAAGAACTGAAGGACGAGCTGGAAGAGGGCGAGCGGATGGCGGCCGTGGAGACGCCCATCGAAGAGGACAAGCCCATGTCCACCGCGAACCGGAACATGCTGCTCGCGATCCTCGCCGCGGAATTCCTCTGGTTCATGGCGGACAATGCGGTCGGCACCTACATCGGGAACTACGTGATCTATTTCCTGAAGGCCGCGTCCTCGAACACGTCGGTGCTCGTCATCGCGGGCGGCGTCGCCTCCGTCATCGGCTTCGCGACGGCCGGCTACATCGCGGATAAGATCGGCCGGAAATGGACCATCGTGACCGGCCTGCTCATTTCCTTTGTGGGCCTGCTGACGGCGGTCTTCGTCCTGCCTACGGGCAATGTGGTCGGCGCGAACGGCGAATTCTCCTTCCCGGCCGTCCTCTACGTCAGCTTCATCATCAAAGGCTACGGCATGGCGCTGGTGCACAACTGCTCGTTCCCGATGGTGGTCGAGCTGTGCTCCTCGAAGCAGATCGGCAAATTCACCGGCTACTATTACGCGGCCTCGATGTCGGCGCAGACCATCACGCCGGTGCTGCTGGGCCTGTTCTTCCGCCTGACCATGGAATGGCGCGCGCTGCCGGTCTACGCGTCGGTGCTGCTCGCGCTCAGCTGCCTGGTGTTCGCGACGCTGGTCCGCAACATTAAGGCCCGGAAAGTGGAGAACGCGAAGGGGCTGGACGCGCTGGACGCGGATTAAGGGCGCACGTCCGGCGGAAATATCACAAAAATCACGCGAATAACTATAAAAACGCTTGTGATTGCGGGACAATAATGGTATGATAAGGAAGATGCGGGGAAATATGCCCTGAAAGTGTTTGTATTTTCCCGGATATCATGATATAGTACCTTTATCCAAGCTTTTACAAAGGAGGGCACAAGATATGGCAGAGAAAAGCACGAAAAGCAGTGCTGCGGCCGAGGCCGCGAAGAAAGCTCAGGAAGCGCTGAGCCAGAAGAAGTCCGCACCGAAGACCACGAAGTCGGATTCGGCGGCATCCACGGGTAAGAAGAAAGTGGAACACGTGATTACGGAAGTTGACGCGAAGAGCGGCAGCAAGGAAGAGCTCCTCGAGATCACGAGGGGGAACGCGCTTCCCTTCCGGATCGGCGCGATCGTCTGCTGGGTACTGGCGATCGGGTTCGAAGTCCTCGCGATCCTGATGTTCGCGAAGAAGCTGGACTTCATCGGCACGTGGGAGATCCCGGGCTGGTTCTGGATCCTCATGCTGGCGCTTGACCTCGTGCTCCTGATCGTCGGCTCGCAGCTGTGGAAGAAGGCGAACCATCTGGATCCCGCGCCGAAGAAGAACGCGGTCCGGTTCTGGCTGCAGAACAATATGGGCGTGCTCGTCGCGGCCGTTGCGTTCATCCCGTTCGTGATCCTTGCCCTGACGGACAAGAACGCGGACAAGCAGAGCAAGACCATCGCGGGCATCGTGGCGGGCGTCGCGCTTCTCGCGGGCGTGCTGACCGGCATCGATTACAACCCGGTTTCCCAGGAAGAACTGCTGGAAGCGGCAGGCGTAGACCGTCAGGTTTACTGGACGGACGGCGGCTCCGCGTTCCACGCGTCCGAGGACTGCTCGCACCTGAATAATTCCGTACAGCTCAACCACGGCATCCAGGCGGCGGCCATCGAAGCCGGCAAGACCCGTCTCTGCAAGACCTGCGAGAACAGGCTGGAGAAGGAAGTGGACGTCGAAGACCTGAACAAGGGCGACAACAGCGGCGGAAACGAACAGAACGACGGCGGGAACGAGGAACTGGATCCCGCAGCCTGAGCGGGTCCCGCCCCGGATAACCGGCGGGCCGCATACACGAATCTGACCGGGCCGGACGTCTCCGGACCCGGTCCAGGATATTCTTTACGGAGAAAAGGAGTTTAACATGGATCTTAAAAGCTTAATGAACGGCGACGTGATCAGCGCCATCTCGAAAGTGGCCGGCGAAACGAAGAAGGATACCACGAACGTCCTGTCCAGGGGTATTCCCGAGATTCTGTCTTCCCTGACCGGGACCGCTTCCACCGCGTCCGGCGCGTCCGGACTCCTGTCCACCATCACGGGGTTCCTGGGGAACAACAACGCCGCGGCCTCCGCGAATTCCGCGTCCGGCCTGGCGTCCCTGGTTTCCGGGTCGAACCTGTCGGAAGGCACGAACCTGCTGAGCAGCCTGCTCGGCGGCGGGAACGCGCTTTCCTCCATCGTCGGCGCGGTCTCCAATGCGACCTCGACGAGCACGAATTCCACCTCGAACATCCTGTCCGCGGCAGCGCCCGCGCTCCTCAGCGTCATCGGCGGCCAGTCTTCCGGCGCGAACTCCGGGAACCTGCTGTCCTCCCTGACGGGCCTGATGGGCGGCGGATCCGTTACGGATCTCGCGGCGAACCTGCTCGGCGGCGCGAACGAAGCGGCCCAGACCGTCCAGGAAGAGGCGAAGCCGGCGTCCGGCGGCTTCCTGTCCGGCATCCTCGGCTTCTTCAAGGGGCTGTTCAGCACGGATACGTCGAACGAGTAACACGCACAGGGACGGCGGGTCCCCGCAGGTCCCTGAAAGCAAGAAGATGGCATGGCGTCCTGCCATGCCATCTTCTTACGTATGGGGCGTTATTCGTCAAATGTGATCTCCACGGTATAGGTGCTGCCGTTCAGCACCTTCCCGGTGACCGTCCCCTGTCTGGAAACGATGCGCTCGGACGGCGCGAAATTCATGGACATGGCGGCGGCGGGTTCGGCGGTATAATAATAGGCGCGGGGGAGTTTCCCTTCGGTGATCTCCACCACGTCGCCGATCTCCAGCACGTCCCGCTCCATGGTAAACGGTTCGGTTCTCAAGGTGCTCCTTTCCCTGCCTGTGCGGCAGACGATGGGCCGCGCGGCCCCCGCGGGAAACGGGCGGCAAAGGCGCGGCATCAACCGGTACATCGGCCCCGGCGTCCGGTCCGGACGGCGGTTTCAGAGAGTATAACACAGTTCCGGAGGTTTTTAAAGACATGAGAAAGAAAGTGAAGAAGAGCGTTGCCGATTATGTGATCACCATCCCGGATTTCCCGGAACCGGGCATCATGTTCCGCGACATCACTTCCGTCGTCGCGGACGCGGACGGCCTGAAGCTGGCCATCGATGAGATGGCGAAGCTCCTGAAGGACGTCGAATATGACGCGCTGGTCGGCATGGAGTCCAGAGGCTTTATTTTCGGGATGCCCATTGCCTATAAGGCGCATAAGCCCTTCATCCTGATCAGGAAGAAGGGGAAGCTGCCCCGCGCGACCGTGGAGAAGACCTATAACCTGGAATACGGGACCGCGACGATCGAAGTCCATAAGGACGATATCAAACCCGGCATGCGCGTGGTCATCGTGGACGACCTGATCGCGACGGGCGGGTCCGCGAAAGCCGCGACGGAACTGGTGGAGCAGCTCGGCGCGAAGGTCGTGAAGGAGATCTTCCTGCTGGAGCTGACGGGCCTTCACGGCCGGGATGCGCTGGAAGGCTACGACGTCGCTTCGGTATTGTCCTACGAAGGAAAATAAAAGACAGACCGGGCGGGAACGCCCGGAAGGAATACGCAGGGCAGGAACGAGAGCCCGGACGGCACGTTCCGCCCGGGAAGAACCCGCGGGGCAGGAACGACAGACCGGAAGGCACGTTCCGCCCGGGAAGAACCCGCAGGGCAGGAGTCTCTCCGCCCCGCGGATGACAGAAACGAGATGACAGAGGAGAGAGAAGATGACGGAACAGGAGATGCGCGCGAAACAGCCGCACCGGCGCGAAGAGAGCGCGGTGGAAGCCGAATTCCGGGCCATGGAAGAGAAAGCGGCCGCGGCGGCGAAAGACATAGAGGAACTGGCGGACGCGGCGGATGCCGCGGAGGAGACCGCGAAAGCGGCGGCTGCAGGTACCACGCAGGCCGTGAAAGAGGCCGTGAACCGGCGGATCGTGCCCAGGAAGGAGCACATTTCCGTGTCGGAAGCCCCCGCGGAATCGATGGACGATTACCGGACGGAGCTGGAATCCTCCTTCCGGAAGATCCGCGAAGGCGACATCCTGACCGGGACCGTCATCAGCGTCAATGAAGCCGGCGCCCTGATGGACCTGAACTACTACGCCTCGGGCATCATCCCGGCGGAGGAGATGTCGGACGACCCGCATTTCAGCATCCTCGGGGAAGTGAAGGTCGGGGACGTCCTGACCGGCGTCGTCTCGAAGCGGGACGACGGCAGGGGCCATATCCTGCTGTCCCGGAGGGAAGCGGACCGGGAGCTTGCCTGGGGCAGGCTCCGGAAGCTGATGAAGGAGAAGACGAACATCACCGGGAAGGTCACGGAGCTTACGAAAGCCGGCGCCATCATGTACCTCGAGGGCGTCCGGGGCTTCATCCCGAACTCGAAGCTCGGCCTCACCTACGTGGAGGATAATACGCCGTACCTGAACCGGCAGCTGGATGTCCGGGTCGCGGAAGTGGACGAAGAGAACAAGCGCCTCATCCTCTCCGCGAAGGAGATCCTCCAGGAGCAGGCCATCGCCGAGAAGAACCGCCGCATCGAAGCCCTGACCGTGGGCAATGTGGTCGAAGGCACCGTGGAATCCCTGAAGGACTACGGCGCGTTCGTGACCATCGCGGAGGGCATTTCGGGGCTGCTGCACATTTCCCAGATCTCGAACACGCGGGTGAAGAACATCCGCTCGGTGCTGAAGGAAGGGCAGCCGGTGAAGGTGCTGATCACGAAGATCGAAGGCGGGAAGATCTCCCTGTCCATGAAGGCCGTGGAAGACATGATCAATACGGAGAAGGCGGAAGAAGAACCCTCTGAATACTCGGACGGCGGGCAGGCGACGACGTCGCTCGCGGACCTTCTGAAGGGGCTGAAGTTCTGACGCGGACAGCGGAGAATCCCTCTTGACTTTTCGCGGCGGAACCGTTATAATCATTTTCCTGAAAACGTTGATGAGGACAGTAGCGTATCCATGAAACCGACAGCGAGGGCGAAGGGTGAGAGCGCCCGGCGGATGGATGCGTGAAGACCGCCTCGGAGTGGCTCTAATACAGCCCGCGCCAGCTGCGTCAGTGCTATAAGAGGCAGGAGCGGAAGGCTCCTGTGAAAAAGGGTGGAACCGCGTGAATTCTTTCTCGCCCCTTGATGTCTGAAAGCGTCAGGGGGCGTTTTCTATTTTTCCGCGGCGGAAACCGCGCGCGGACGGGAAGGACGTATGGACCGGCGGCGGAAACCGCGCGCGGACGGGAAGCGCGCACCGCCGGCGGGCGCGGCAGAGATACGCATAAGGAACGACATACCGCCCGGTGGGCGAAGAAAGGAAGCAGCATGAACATTACACTGAAAGACGGCTCCGTGAGATCCTACGACGAGCCGAAACGCATCATCGACATCGCCTTCGACATTTCCGGCGGCCTGGGCCGCGCGGCCTGCGCGGGCCTGCTGGACGGGGAAGTCGCGGACCTCCGCACCGTGGTCTCCGGAGACGCGGCGCTGTCCATCCTGACGGCGGCGGACCCGGAGGGCGGCCTGTCCACGCTCCGCCATTCCGCGTCCCACGTGATGGCGCAGGCCATCAAGCGTCTCTGGCCGGAAGCGAAGCTCGCCATCGGCCCGTCCATCGCGGACGGCTTCTATTACGACATCGATTTCGCCGAGCCGATCACCGCGGACGACCTCCCGAAGATCGAAGAGGAGATGAAGAAGATCGTCAGGGAAGACCTGAAGATCGAGCGGTTCGAGCTGCCCCGGGAAGAGGCCATCGCGTTCATGCAGAAGCAGGAAGAGCCTTACAAGGTGGAGCTGATCGAGGACCTGCCGGAGGGCGAGGCCATCAGCTTCTACAGGCAGGGCGATTTCACGGACCTCTGCGCGGGCCCGCACATCATGAGCACGAAGGGCGTCGGGAAGGCGTTTAAGCTGCTGAACATCGCGGGCGCGTACTGGCGCGGCTCCGAGAAGAACAAGATGCTGACCCGCATCTACGCCACCGCTTTCGGGACCAAGGAAGAGCTGGACGCGTACCTCACGCGGATCGAGGAAGCGAAGAAGCGCGACCACCGGAAACTGGGCCGCGAACTCGACCTGTTCATGCTTTCGGACTACGGCCCCGGGTTCCCGTTCTTCCTGCCGAAGGGCGTCATCCTGAAGAACACGCTGATGGAGTACTGGCGCCATGTGCACCGCAAGGCCGGGTATGTGGAGATCCAGACGCCCATCATGCTGAACCGCGTGCTCTGGGAGACCTCCGGCCACTGGGACCACTATAAGGACGATATGTTCACCGTCACCACGGAAGACGGCGAATTCGCCATCAAGCCGATGAACTGCCCCGGCAGCATCCTGGTCTACCAGAACGCGCCGCGTTCCTACCGGGACCTGCCGCTCCGCCTCGCGGAGCCCGGCATCGTGCACCGGAACGAGAAGTCCGGCCAGCTGCACGGCCTCATGCGGGTGCGCTGCTTCACGCAGGACGATGCGCATACCTACATCACGCCGGAGCAGGTGAAGGACGAGATCCGCAGGATCGTCGAGATCATCGACAGCTTCTATAAGCTGTTCGGCTTCACCTATTACATTGAGCTGTCCACCCGTCCCGAGAACTCCATGGGCTCGGACGAAGACTGGGAAAATGCGACGAACGGCCTCCGGAACGCCCTGGAATCCCTCGGCCTCCCCTACACCGTCAACGAAGGCGACGGCGCCTTCTACGGCCCGAAGAT
>JAGDAW010000169.1 GCA_017959345.1 Lachnospiraceae bacterium
GCACCGTCATAACTATGGCTATGGCAGTGAGCAGAAGTGCAGACATGCGTATTTTGTGTTTCGCCAAAAACGCCCTCCTTTGCCTGGTTTGTTCATACTGCCGGATATATGCCTGATTCAGACAGTACAAATGGCAAATATGACCATGTTTTCTTCATAGTAGCACTTCTAAACGTACATGTCAAGGCATCTCTGAACCTTCTTCATCATTGTGGTGACTTTATCTTCCGTCCGCTTCCCTTCTTCGCCGGTATCTTTGCCGGATGGTTCCCGCCGCTTTTCGTCCGACGGGCATGACGCCCCTTCTTTACTCTTTTTCTCCTTTTTCCAACAAGAAAAAAACACGATATTGAAGGAATGATCGATAATTCTAATCCGGCGCATGGTTTTACGTTATTCCGGAATACATTTCCGAAAGCGTTTCCTGCAGTAAAGGCGTGCACAGGCGACCGGTTTCAATCTATTAGAAAAAGGGACCGGCCCAACGGGTTCATTCAAACCCGATGGCCCAGTCCCTTTTCAGGATACTGTCTTAACAATCCTTTTCTTCGTTTCCCCCGTTTGCCGGCGAACATTATACACGGTGTTTCCCTGCTTACCGGTAGCTCTCGATCAGCTTCCGGAACGCGGGCAGCGACCGCCGGATCATCTCCGTCTTCACACAGTAAGCGAGCCGTACGTAGCCCGGGCAGCCAAAGGAATCCGACGGCACGAGGAGCAGGTCGAGCTGCTTCGCGCGTTCGGAGAACGCCTTCGCGTCCGGTTCCGGCGACTTCACGAAGAGGTAGAAGGCGCCGTCCGGGTAGACCGCTTCGTACCCCATCTCCGTCAATGCGTTGTAAAGCAGGTCCCGGTTCGTCCTGTATACCGAAAGGTCCGAGGTCTTCCCGAGGTTCTTCGCCACCACCTGCTGCATCATCGACGGCGCGCAGACGTAGCCGAGCGCGCGCCCCGCGCCGCAGACGGCCGCGTAGAGGGCCCGGTTCTCCCGGATCTTCGGGGACACCGCGATATAGCCGATGCGTTCGCCGGGGAGTGACAGGGACTTGCTGAACGAATAGCAGACGACGGTGTCGTCGTACAGGTTCATCAGGTACGGCACCTCCGTGCCGTCGTAGACCAGCTCCCGATAGGGCTCGTCGCTGATCAGGAAAATGGGATGGCCGTACTCGGCTTCCCGCTCCTTCAGCATGGCGCAGAGCTTCTCCACCGTCTCGCGCCGGAACACGACGCCGGAGGGATTGTTCGGGGAGTTCACGATCACCGCTTTCGTCCGCGCGTTCAGCACGGCGGAAAGCGCGTCAAAGTTGATCTGGAACGCGCCCAGGTCCGCTTCCGCGACACGGAACACGGCGCCGGCCGCCTCCGAGAACACCCGGTATTCCGGGAAGAAGGGCGCGATCGCCACGACCTCGTCCCCGGGGTTCACCAACGCCTTCAGCGTGACGGTCAGGGACGCCGCGGCGCCGCAGGTCATATAGATGTCGTCCGGCCCGACTTCGGCGCCGAAACGGGTACGGATGTCGTCCGAGACCGCTTTCCGCACCGAATACAGCCCCTGCGCCGACGTATAGCCGTGCAGCGAGACGGAATCCTCGTGGGCGATCAGGTCCAGCATGTCCGCCTCGACGCTTGCGGGCGCCGGGGTTGACGGGTTCCCAAGGGAATAGTCGTATACATTTTCCGCGCCCACTTCCGATGCGCGCTTCAGGCCGTATTCAAAGAGGTCACGGATCACGGAACGGACCGTACCGAGCCCCTGCATGTGCTCATTTACTGTATGCATAACACTTCTCCTCTGCCCCTTAAAGGGCGCCTGGCGTACCGCCACGCGCCCCGCTTTTAAAGACATGTCTTCAGATATCTTCTTCCTGGAGGACCTGGATGCCGGCCTCCCGGAAAATTGCCTCGGTACGGGCATTGTCATCCACGCGGAGGACCATGTAGGCCTTATCCTTCTCCCCGTTGATGACGGAATACATGTACTCCAGGTTGATGCCCGCGTCGTCCAGGATGTCCAGGGCTTCCGCGAGCGCGCCGGGACGGTCCTCCACGGCGATGGCCACGACCTTCCGCACACGGGCCGTATAACCCGCGTCCAGCAGCGCCTCCACCGCGACGTCCGGCTTGTCGGAAATGACGCGCAGGATGCCGAAATCCTCGGTATCCGCGATACAGATGCTCCGGAGGTCTGCCCCGGAAGCAGCAATAATGTCGATGATCTTCCTGAGGCTGCCCTTACGGTTCCTGGCCAGGATAGACAACTGTTTAACTGCCATGCTGCACCTCCTTAATCGTGAAGTTTGCGCCGGTCAATGACGCGGACGGCCTTGCCTTCGCTCCTGGTGATGGTCTTCGGCTCCGAGAGATGGACCTTCGGAGAGATGCCCACCATGTTGCGGATGGCTTCCTGGAGCTTCCGCTCCTTGTTCGCGATGTCGCGGACGGTATCTTCGAAATGCTCCGGAAGGAATTCCACGAAGACGTCGAACGTGTCCGTATTGTTCACGCGGTCGACGACGATCTGGTAATTCGCGGAGTAGCCCTCTTTCAGGAGCACGGCTTCGATCTGCGACGGGAAGACGTTCACGCCGCGGATGATCATCATGTCGTCGGAACGGCCCATGGGCTTCTTCATGCGGATAAACGTCCGCCCGCAGGAACATTTTGTCCGGAAGAGCTGGCAGATGTCGCGGGTCCGGTAGCGGAGCAGCGGGAACGCGGCCTTGTCCAGGCACGTGAACACGAGTTCGCCCTTCTCCCCTTCCGGCAGCACTTCGCCCGTGATGGGGTTGATGATCTCCGCCAGGAAATGGTCCTCGTTGATGTGCATGCCGCCCTGCTCGGAGCATTCGAACGACACGCCGGGGCCGGAGATCTCCGTCAGCCCGTAAATATCGTACGCCTTGATGCCAAGCGTTTCCTCGATGGACTGCCGCATCTCCTCGGTCCACGGCTCCGCGCCGAAGATGCCGGCTTTCAGCGGGATGTCTTCCGGCTTATACCCCTGTTCCTTCAGGGTCTCCCCGATGTAGGCCGCGTAAGAGGGCGTACAGCAGAGTACGGTGGATCCCAGGTCCATCATGAACTGGATCTGGCGGTCCGTATTCCCGGATGACATGGGGAGCGTCAGGGAACCGATCAGGTGGGAGCCCCCGTTCAGCCCGGCGCCGCCGGTGAACAGGCCGTACCCGTAACTGACCTGGACCACATCCTCTTTCGTTGCGCCGGCCGCCGTCAGCGCGCGGGCGCAGCACTCTTCCCAGAGTTTAATGTCCTCCTGTGTGTAGAAAGCGATCACCCTGCGTCCTGTAGTACCTGAAGTGGACTGGATGCGCACGCATTCCGACATGGGGACCGCGAGCATCCCGGTGGGATACGCGATCCTCAGGTCTTCCTTGCTGAGGAACGGGAGCTTATAGAGATCCTCTGTTCCGCGGATGTCTTCCGGCGATACGCCTGCCTCGTCCATCTTGCTGCGGTAGTACGCCACATGCTCATAGGCGTGCTTCACCTGCTTCACAAGCTTTTCGGACTGGACAGCACGGATCTGCTCCACGGGCATGGTCTCGATCTCCGGCTGGTAATAACGTTCCATGGGTTTGTCTTCTCCTTCTTTCTCTTTTTCTCTGTACTTCTATCGGCAGCCCCGTACGGGGCGGATGCCTCATCTTTTGTCCGGGCACGGCCCTCCGGTCCGTTCCCCCTTACAGCGGAAAATACGGACGCCGGGCCCGGGTTCTGCTCAGTTCCCCCTGCCGAGGGCGAACGCCTTCAGGTTCATCTCCAGGAACGCAGGCTTCACGGTTTCCTTCAGCGCGTCCGTCCACACATTTTCCGGGAAGTCGAAATACCGCGAAAGGTGGCCCAGGAGGACCACATTGACGGCGCGTTCCGTACCGGCTTCCCGCGCGAGCGCCAGCGCGTCCAGCGCGTCCACGCGGATGCCCGCGGCCCTCAGCGTATCCAGCACGTCGCCGGGATAGACCGCGGCGCCCGTAATGACGGGCATGGACGCGATCTCCTGCGTATTCGTCACGACCGTCCCGTCCGCCTTCAGCATCTCGATATAACGGGCCGCTTCCAGCTTCTCGAAGGACAGGATGAAATCCGCTTCCCCCTGCTTGATGACCGGGCTGTACACTTTCCTGCCGGCCCGCACGTACGTCACCACGGAACCGCCGCGCTGGCTCATGCCGTGGACCTCGGAGATCTTCACGTCGTCCCCGCACTGCAGGAACACGCGCCCGATAACGCGGCTCGCGAGCAGGGTGCCCTGTCCGCCGACGCCGCAGATCATGATGTTCACACTCATAACGCACCTCCCGTGATGGCGCCGAACGCGCAGAGCTGTCCGCAGACGCCGCAGCCGACGCACTGCGTGGGATCGATCACCGGCCTGCCGCCCGCGGCGGAGATGGCGGGGCAGCCGATCCGGAGACACGACTTGCAGTTCCTGCATCTGTCAGGGTCGATCGACAGGGCCGGTTTCCGCTTCACCTGCTTCAGCAGCGCGCAGGGACGGCGGGAAATGATGACGGAAGGCCCGTCAAACGCGGTCTCCTCCTTCAGCACCTTCTCGGTTTCCTTCAGGTCGTACGGGTCCACCACCGTCACCCGCTCGATCCCGAGCGCGTGGCAGAGCGCCGTCAGGTCGATGGCCGTGGCCGGGTCGCCCGTGATGTTGTAGCCGTTCGTGGGGTTGTTCTGGTGCCCCGTCATGCCCGTGATCGAATTATCCAGGATCAGGACCGTGGCCGGGCTGTTGTTGTAGGCGATGTTCGCGAGGCCGGTCATGCCCGAATGCATGAACGTGGAATCCCCGATCACCGCGACCGTCTTCGCGGCGTTCTCCGGCCGGGCCTTCAGGAAGCCGTGGCTCCCGGAGACGGACGCGCCCATGCAGAGCACCATGTCCACCGCGTTCAGGGGCGGCGCGGAGCCGAGCGTATAGCAGCCGATATCGCCGATGACCGTGTATCGGTTCTTCGCAAGCAGGTAGAACAGGCCCCTGTGGGGGCAGCCCGGGCACATGATGGGCGGGCGGCCGGGTACCTGCACCGGTTCGGGATGGGACGGGGACGGGATCCCCATGGCCTCCCGGATCACGGACTGGGAGAACTCCCCGATGATCGGGAACAGCGCCTTCCCTTCGCAGGCGATCCCGATGCTCTTCACGAAATTCTCGATGACGGGGTCCAACTCCTCCACGACGACCAGGCGGTCCACATGGGCGTCGAAATAGCGGATCATCTGCTCCGGAAGCGGGTTCACCATGCCGAGCTTCAGGATGCTGACCGAATCCCCGAACACTTCCTTCACATATTCATACGAGGTGCCGGACGTAATGATGCCCAGGGAGCGGTCTTCCGCGTACTCCGCGCGGTTCAGGCCCGTCTGCTCCGCGAAGGCCTGCAGCGCCGCCGTCCGGGCTTCGACCTTCGGGTGCTTTTTTATGGCGTTCGCCGGCGACATGATATACTTCTCCGGCTGCTTCACATACGGCTTCAGCGGCACTTCCGTGCGCGGCTCCTGCGAAACGGTGCACTGCGCGTGCGCGATGCGGGTGCACATGCGCACGATCACCGGCGTATCATACGCCTCCGAAATCTCAAACGCCTGCCGGACGAATTCCTTCGCCTCCCGCGAATCCGCGGGCTCCAGCATGGGCACTTTCGCCGCGATGGCGTAGTGGCGCGAATCCTGTTCGTTCTGGGAGGAGTGCATGGCCGGGTCGTCCGCCACGAACACCACCATCCCCCCGTTGACGCCGGTATAGGAGATCGTAAACAGGGGGTCCGCGGCCACATTGAGGCCCACGTGCTTCATGGCGCAGGCGGAACGCGCACCGGCCAGGGACGCGCCGAACGCGGCCTCCGTGGCCACCTTCTCATTCGGCGCCCATTCGCAGTAGATCTCCGGGTATTTCACGGCTTCTTCCGTGATCTCCGTGGAGGGGGTCCCGGGATACGCGGACACAAAAGTACAGCCCGCTTCGTACAGGCCGCGCGCGGCGGCTTCATTGCCGAGCATCAGTTTTTCCATCATGAATCACCTCTTCCTGGCTTACGCGTGGCCGGGAAAATGTTTCCGGCCGCGCAGGCATATGTTCCTCGTCCGTCCGGGACGGCCGCAGCTTACGAACGGTTCTGGGCGTCCACCAGGTTCGTGGCGCCGTAGATCTCGCGGAGCTTCGGCTTCTCGATCTTGCCGGTGGCGTTGCGCGGCACGGGGGCGAAAATGTATTTCCGGGGGCGCTTGTATTTCGGCATGGCCATGCAGAATTCGGCGATCTCCGCTTCGGTCAGGTGCCCGCCTTCCTTCACTTCCACGATCGCCGCGGCGATCTCCCCGAGCCTCGGGTCCGCGAGCCCGATGACGGCCACGTCCTTGACCTGGTCGTTCGCCCGGATGAAGTTCTCGATCTCCACCGGGTAAATGTTCTCGCCTCCGGAGATGACCACGTCCTTCTTCCGGTCCACAAGGTAAATGAACCCGTCCTCGTCCTGCTTCGCCATGTCGCCGGTCAGGAGCCAGTCCCCCTTCAGGATCTCGTCGGTGGCCGCCGGGTTCTTGTAATAGCACTTCATGACGCCGCCGCCCTTCACGGCAAGCTCGCCCACTTCGCCCTGTTCCACGGGCTCCAGGCGGTCGTTCTTCACGATCTTCGCCTCCCATGAGTAGCCGGGGATCCCGATGGCGCCGACCTTGTGGATGTTCTCCACCCCGAGGTGCACGCAGCCGGGCCCGATGGACTCGGACAGGCCATAGTTCGTATCATACAGGTGGTCCGGGAAATATTCCTTCCACCGGCGGATCAGGGACTGCGGGACCGGCTGCGCGCCGATGTGCATCAGGCGCCACTGGGAAAGCCGGTAATCCTCTTTCTTCAGCGCCCCGCGGTCAAACGCGTCCAGGATGTCCTGCGCCCACGGCACGAGGAGCCAGACGATCGTGGCCCGCTCTTCGGATACGGTCTGCAGGATCCACTCCGGCTTCACGCCGCGCAGGAGCACCGCGCGGCTGCCGCTGACGAGCGAGCCGAACCAGTGCATCTTCGCGCCGGTGTGGTACAGGGGCGGGATGCAGAGGAAGACGTCGTTCCGGGTCTGCCCGTGGTGCTTCTGCTCCACGATGGCGGCCGTCATCAGCGAACGGTGACGGTGCAGGATGGCCTTCGGGAAACCGGTGGTCCCGGAGGAGAAATAGATGGCGCCGTCATCCTCGTCCCGGATGTGCACCGGCGGGCAGATCGTGCTGCAGTAGCGGGTGACCCGGTCGTAATTCGAGGCGTACGCGGGCGTCTCCTCTTCTTTTCCCACGTAGAAATACGTGTCCGCCTTCATGGACGGATGGGCTTCGTCCACGCGGCCGATGAATTCCTTCCCGAACACCAGCATCCGGGCGTCCGAAAGGTCCATGCAGTACCGGATCTCGTCCGCCGTATAGCGGTAGTTCATCGGCACCGCGATCGCCCCGGTCTTCAGGATGCCGAAATAGATCGGCAGCCATTCCAGGCAGTTCATCAGCAGGATGGCGACTTTGTCGCCCCTCCGGATCTCGCGGGTCATCAGGAGGTTCGCGAAGCGGTTCGCCTTCACATCGAACTCCTTCCACGTCATGGAACGCTTGTACTGTTCCGATGAGTGGGCCGGCTCGATCAGGTTGAATTCCTTCCAGGTCATGTTCGAATCCGGCTGGTTCGCGGGATTGATCTCCGTCAGCGCAATGTCGTCCGGGTAAATTTTTGCGTTTCTCTCCAAATAATCTGTGATCGGCATGCCGCCATCTCCTTTCCGGGGGTCCGCCCCGGCGCCGGGTAAAAAAAGAGTCCCCGTGCGCATACTACGTAAAGCGTACAGAGGACGAACAAGTCGTGGTACCACCTCTTTTCACGGAACCCTTCCGGGAGCCGCCTCATGGAGTCCGGGGCCGCGCCGTACGGCGGCGGGACTCCGCCCTTTCTACGGTGGGCGTCCGTCGCGGCTTTAGCCGGGCCCGCCCTTCCCCGGTGCCTTAAAAAGGCCGCCGGCGGTCCGGGACATCCCTGCGTTTACCGCGCTGCTCGCGGGGCGTATTCGGAAAACCCTTGCGCATGCCTTGCACCACCCGGCATCTCTCTGGAGCGCTGCGGATCCCCTACTCTTCCCCGGTCAACACATTTTACTGATGTTTACCGTGCCCGGGCCGCATCTTCGTGCCCGGTCGCACATTTCCTATGATTTTACTCTTTTTCCGAAAGCGTGTCAAGGATTATTTCCCGCCGAAAACGTAAAAAAGGACGGCACCGCCCGCGTCCGTGCGGGAAATGCCGTCCTTGCGGTCCAATGTCTGAGGATTATTCCTGCGGTGCCCGGGATGACCGCTGCACCACGCCGAAAACGATGCGGCCGGATTCCGTCTCCGCGGAGAGGATGTACCGGTGTCCTTCCCTGGCCTCCGGGCAATACCATCCCCCGGTCCCTGGATCCTGCACCACTTCAAGCTCGTCCAGACCGGCGCCTGCTTCGTAAACCGCGTACCGCCCCAGGCGGAAAGCGCCGCTGTCCTTCAGGTCTGCTTCCAGCCAGGGCAGGATCTCATCATCCGAATAGTCCCGGATGTCCGAAGCGTCCTCCCGCACCAGCGCCTGGACCGACCCGGTCCGTCCCTCGACGGGATAGAACTTATGAAGCGCCGCGGGCACCGTCACTTCCACAGACATGGAAGGGACGCCGGCAGAGCCTTCACTGACGTCCGCTTTGGAGGGGGAAGGCACCGTCTGGTCCCCGTCGGACGAAGGTATCTGGTCGTTCGGCTGGCTGATGCTCGCGGATTCCGGGGATTCTTCGTCCGAAAAGGTGTCCCCTGACGAATTCAATTCGGCCCCGCCCGGCTGCTGCCCCGGGGCCAGGACCTGCGTATCCCCGGACTGCTTCTCCCCGGTCCATGCGGCGTCCGGCTTCCCCTGCAGTTCCGGACGGAAAATGGGGGAGCCGGAAACGAACAGGATGACCGCGGCCGCCGCAGCCGCCGCGAACCCGATCCAGCCCGCCATCCGCGCCTTGCGCCGCTTCTTCTCTTCTTCCAGTTCCCGCACCGCGTCCAGGACAGCCGGATAGCGGTCGAAGATGGTGTCTTCCGTGCGTTCCGGGCAGTCCGGGAGACCGGAAGCCATCTGCTCCCGGACTTCCGCTGCCGCTTCTTTCAGTTGTTGGTCTGTGATTCTGTTCATGACTGTTGGATCCGCTCCAGTTCGGATTCGAGTTTTTTCCGGGCCCGCTGCATGGTCTTCCGCACATTTGCCTCCGTCATGGACATCAGCGGGGCGATCTCCGCGGGCGCCAGGCCCTGGTCATAATGCAGGAGCAGCAGGTCCCTGTAGACCGGCGGCAGCGCCGCCATGGCATCCGCAAGGGTGCATTTCTCCGGTACGGTTTCGGAAGGATCCGGGTAAGGGGTCTCCATATACGCTTCATCGAGCGGGATGACCGCGGTGCGCCGGTTCCGCCGGTAAAAGTCAATTGCGGTCCGCTTCGTGACGATGGCCGCGAGGTTCCGCGCGGAGGAACTCTCCGGCTCCCCGATCCGCTCCGCGATCCTGAGGATCTTGATCCAGGATTCCTGGACGGCGTCCTCCGCGTCCGCGCGGTTATTCAGAACCTGGTACGCGATGCTCACCATCAGGTTCTGATACATTCGGTACATCTGTTCTATTTTCTCACGGACGGTCTGCCCTGCCGCAGACAAAGCAAGTAAAAGCATAGGTATACCATGGGTATGGCCCGGCGGGATCCGGGCCGGAAAACGTACTGCACGTACGATTCGCCTATAATAACGACGGCGGGCGCCCGTCTGGGACACCCCGGGAAAAAAAGTCCCCGCTGTCATCATAGCATGAATTCCTCCGAAAAAAAATGCGATATTTAAAAATTTTCGCTTGCATTTTTCCGAAGACTCGTATATAATACGCTTGCTGTCCGAAAAAAAGGACATACAGCGCTATCGCCAAACGGTAAGGCAACGGACTCTGACTCCGTCATTTTCAAGGTTCGAATCCTTGTAGCGCTGTTTTTTTATGCTTTCCGGCCGCCTGGCCGGTTTTTTTTCTACATTTTCTGTGCAAAAATCTGAAAAAAATGAAAATATTTCACATGGATTTCACATAAGCCTGTTAATATACACGCGTATCCGAGTTATACAGCTTCCCTGTCTGTAAACCTTTCCACCCTCGGATACGATTTCCGTTTCATACGGACTCCCCTTTTCTTAATCAAGAAGCGGCCGCCTGACCAGCGGCTGCTTCTTGATTTGTATAAGGACCAGCAACAAAGAAAGAAACCCTGGAGCGGGACGGGACGCTTGCGTACCGGACAGCGGAAGGGTTTCTTTTTTTGTTGGACAAGGCGCGAAGCGACTCTGTCCGCCCTCATAAGAAATGCGAATCATTTCGAATGGGGGCAGCTGGTCCGTACATAAGGAAAAAGAACCCCTGGAGCGGGACGGGACACTTGTGTACCACGCACGCAGAGGCTTTTTCTTTGTTGGACAAGGCGCGAAGCGACTCTGTCCGCCCTCACTCGATGCGCGAAGCATTTCGAATGGGGCAGCTGGTCCGTTAACACGGACAAGGCGCGCGGCTCTCTCCGCCCTCACCCGCCGCTCCGGGGCGGCTCCCCGGGGGCCCGGTCCTCATACAGCGCGCGCTTCCGCGCCAGCATCTCGTCAAAATGTTCCAGATACGTCCGGATGTCCTTCGCGTTCTCCGCCCGCGTGATCAGGTCCCCCTTCACCCGCTTGCTCGTGGCGCCCGCCCCCGCGGCGGCGATGGACTGCACCTCCTCCATGATCAGGATGTTGTACAGGCCTTCCTTCCCCGGTTTCGCGAAGCCCACATTTTCCAGGTTCCCGGCCATGTTTTTCTGCCGGTACAGGTAGTAGGGCGCACAGCCCCGTTCCCGCAGCGTCTCCACACAGAGGCGCATCAGGGCTTCCGAATTCTCCATGGGCATCTCCCGGTACTGCTCCTTCATGAGGTTCAGCCGGGACGCGCGCTTCACGGCCAGCGAATGGACGGTCACGCTCTCCGGGTCCAGCGCCGATACCCGGCGAAGGGTTTCCCGCACGTCGGATTCATTTTCCCCGGGGAGGCCGAGGATCAGGTCCATATTGATGTTGTCAAATCCTTTCTCCCTGGCCAGGCGGTAGGTTTCGACCACCTGCTCCACCGTATGCTTCCGCCCGATCAGGTCCAGCGTCTTCTGGTGCATGGTCTGCGGGTTCACGGAAATGCGGCTCACCGGGTGCGCCTTCAGCGCGTCCAGCTTCCCCGGCGTCACGCTGTCCGGGCGGCCGGCTTCCACCGTCCACTCGCGGAGGTCCGATAAGTCGAAATGATCTTCCACAAACCCGAGCAGCCGGTCCAGATCCGGCGCGTCCAGCGCCGTGGGCGTCCCGCCGCCGAAATAGACCGTATTCAGTTTCTTCCCCCGGAACAGGTCCCGGATCAGAAGGAGCTCCTGCTCCACGGCGTCCAGATACTGCGGCAGCCGGTCCCGGTACGCCGCAATCGGATAGGCCGTAAAAGAGCAATAAAGGCACCGCGTCGGGCAGAAGGGGATCCCGACATAAATGCTGTAGCCGTCCTGCCCGTCCGTGCCCGCGATCAGCGCCCGCTCCCGCTTCGAGATCGCCGCCGAAAGGAGCGCTTTTTCATGGGAACACATCAGGTCCCCTTCCATGTGGCGCAGGATCTCCGCGTCGGAGGCCCCGGCTTCCAGCATGGCGGTCGCGATCTTGGTGGGCCGGATGCCGGTCAGCGTCCCCCAGGGCAATGTCCGCCCGGTCTTCCCGGAGAGCATGCCGTAGAGGGTCCGCTTCAGCAGGGTCTTCGCCGCGGACTTGTCCGACAGGTCCAGGGAGACGGTCTCCGAACGGCGGTATCCTTCCCCGTCGTCCCAAAGGGAGAGGTCCGCGGTGAGCAGGACGGGCACATTGCCCCGCCCTTTCGCGGCGTCCGTATCCCCGGTAAAATACACGGAAAGCCCCATGGGGTCTTCCGCCCCCGGGTCGGTCTCAAACTTCTGCCAGGGGTAGAAGGCCATCAGGAGGCCCCGTATGTCGTATTCAAAAAGCGGCGCGTTCAGTAAAAGCTTCATCGGTAGTAATAAATGGGGTTCCCGTCCTTCTCTTCCCCGATCCGGGTCTCTTCCATATGCCCCGGGAAGACCGAGGTCTCCTCAGGCAGCGTAAACAGCTTCACGAGGATGGAGCTCCGGAGGGCCGCCATGTCGCCGCCGTAAAGGTCCGTCCGCCCGAACGACCGCCGGAAAAGCGTATCCCCGGAAAACAGGGATCCGGCCTCCGGGCAGTAATAGCAGACGGAACCTTTCGAATGCCCCGGGGTCCCGATCACCCGGACCGTAATCTCCGGAAATGTGAGGACCTCCCCGTCGCGCACCTCCCGGTCCGCCCTGAGGGACAGCGGTGCACCCGTGCGCGCCGTCATGTTGAGGGCCGGTTCCGCGAGCATCCCCGCTTCCTCCGCCCCGGCGATCACCGGGATCCCATACGCCTCTTTCAGCGCCGGCACCGCCCCGATGTGGTCCATGTGGCCGTGGGTCAGGAGGATGGCTTCCGGCCGGGCTTCCAGGCGTTCCAGCGCTTCCAGGATCCGCCCTGCTTCCCCGCCCGGGTCCACCACGAGCGCGTACGGGCTGCCCCCGTCCGGGATCACTTTCAGCAGATAGGTGTTCTCTTCGATCCCCGCCGCGAACACTTCGAGCAGGTAAACCTGTGTCGTCATTCCCGATCCCCCTTCCTTCATGATTTTTCGTAAACCGCCCGGGAACGCGCGGCATGCGCGAATGTGCGGTCCGATATGTTTCCTGACAGGGTCACCGCGCCTCCCGGGACGCCGGCCTCCGAGGAAACCGCCCGGGAACGCCGGGGTCCCGGCACATCCGCACATGCCGGGACCCCTGGGACTCAACCCGCCGCCCGGCGGATCTCGATGATGTCCGGGATGGACATCAGGCGCGCGTTGATCCGGTTCACTTCTTCTACATTTCCCACTTCGAAGGAGACTTCGATCGTGGCCACCCCCTGCTTGCCGAGCTTCGAGGAGGCATACCGGATGTCGATGCCGTTCTCCGTCAGCACACGGGCGACGTCCGCGAACATGCCGATCCGGTTCCGGCAGTAGATCTGGATGGAGGCCGTGTATTTCCCGGTGCCGCTGTCGGTATCCGCGCTCCAGTCCGCGGGGACCAGGCGCGCTTTCTCCGCGTCCGGCATGGACAGGACGTTCGGGCAGTCCGTCCGGTGGATGGAAATGCCGCGGCCGCGCGTGATGTAGCCGATGATCTCGTCCCCCGGCACGGGGTTGCAGCAGTGCGAGAACCGGACGGACAGGTCCTTCAGGCCCTTGACCGTGATGCCCTGCTCCTCGCTCTTCGTGCGCATGCGCACCCGGCTGTTCTCTTCGATGCTCTTCAGCAGCTCCTCGTCCGTCAGCTGCGCGGTCGTCTCCTTCCGGTATTCCTCCAGGAGTTTGTTGACCACCTGGCCTTCCTTCAGGCCGCCGTGGCCGATGGAGGCCATCATATTGTCCCAGTCCGGGAAACGGTACTTCCGGAGGCACGCCTGCACGTACTGCGGCTTCGTGATGTCCGCCGCGTTCACCCCATGCTGGCGGCAGTACTGGTAGAAGGCGTCCTGGCCGCGCCGGATATTGTCCTCTTTGTTCTGGGCCTTGAACCACTGGTTGATCTTGTTGCGGGCCTGCGAACTCTTGACGATCTTCAGCCAGTCGCGGCTGGGCCCCCGGGAATTCTGGGAGGTCAGGATCTCCACCCGGTCGCCGTTCTGCAGTTTATAATCGATGGGCACCAGCGTGTCGTTCACCTTCGCGCCGACCATGCGGTTCCCCACCGCGGAATGGATGGCGTAGGCGAAGTCCACCGGCGTGCTGTCCGCGGGGAGCGCCTTCACCTCCCCCGTGGGGGTAAAGCAGTAGACGTAGCCGCTGAACAGGTCGAACTCGTCCTTCAGCAGCCGGACGAACTCCTCGCTGTCCGTATTTGTCCAGTCCATGATGGAGCGGAGCCAGGAGAGCTTCTCCTCGTCCGAATTCGTCCCGCTCTGCACGGACCCTTTTTCTTTGTATTTCCAGTGCGCCGCGATGCCGTATTCCGCGATCCGGTGCATCTCCTCGGTACGGATCTGGATCTCGAACGGGACGCCGTTCGCGCTCATGACCGTGGTGTGCAGCGACTGGTACCGGTTCGGCTTCGGCATGGCAATGTAGTCCTTGAACCGGCCGGGTAACGGCGTGAACATCTCGTGCACCACCCCGAGGGCGGCATAGCAGTTGATGACGTCCTTCACGATGATGCGGATGGCAAATACGTCGTAGATCTGGTCCAGCGTCTTGTTCTGCTGGGTCATTTTCTTGTAAATGCTGAAGTAGTGCTTGACGCGGCCGCTGATCTCCGCTTCGATCCCTTCCTGCTGGAGCCGCTGCGCGATCTCGTTCTTCCGGTATTCGATGAACTTGTCCCGCTGCGCTTCCGAGTATTCCAGCCGCGTCTTCAGCTCGCGGAACACTTCCGGGTGCAGGATCGCGAGGGAGCGGTCGTCCAGTTCGACCTTGATCTTCGAGATGCCGAGCCGGGAGGCCACCGGGGAGAAGATCTCCATGGTTTCCCGGGCTTTCCGCTGCTGCGTCTCCGGGGACCAGAACTGGTACGTCCGCATGTTGTGCAGGCGGTCGGCGAGCTTCACGAGGATGACGCGGATGTCCTTCGCCATGGCCATGAACATTTTCCGGAGGTTCTCCGCCTCCACGTCGCCCTTGTCCACGGACCAGTCGATCTGCGTGACCTTGCTGACGCCGTCCACGATGTTCGCGACGTCCGTGCCGAACTTCTGCTCGATGTCCTGGTACGTCACGTCCGTGTCCTCGATGACGTCGTGCAGGAGGCTCGCGATGATGGAGTCCAGGTCGAGCTCCAGCTCCGCGAGGATCAGCGCCACGTTCAGCGGATGGATGATGTAAGGCTCCCCGGACTTGCGCTTCTGGTCCTTATGGGCGTTCACCGCCATCCGGTACGCCTCTTCCACCTTCGACAGGTCGGCCGTGGGGTTGTAGCTCCGGATCTCCCCGATCAGCCGGTCGTGGAGTTCCTTCTCTGGGGTGAAGTCCGCGGGGCGCGCGATGGAGACCTCCGTCCGGAGGGTTTCTTCCACCATTTCGCCGGTCAGGACGTCGTCCTCCGCGGCCCGGTTGTTCCGTAATTCACGGCCTTCCATCGTGCAGGCCTCCTTTCATGCAGGTCCAGTGCCCGCTGTAATATCTTTTTATTATACA
Source organism: Lachnospiraceae bacterium (assembly GCA_017959345.1). Taxonomy (GTDB): domain Bacteria; phylum Bacillota; class Clostridia; order Lachnospirales; family Lachnospiraceae; genus UBA1267. The sequence goes on from JAGDAW010000169.1 coordinate 15,350, forward strand.
TCATCCGGCACGGTTCCACAAGACGGGTCCCGCGGTTTTCACGCAAAAAAAGCACAAAAAAAGCGCCCCGGGCGGGGCGCCGCATTCAGTATTTCCTGTATTCCCCGAGGACGAGCTGCACCGTGCGCTGCCCCCGGTATTCGTTGACGTCGGGGAAAAATGTGAACCCCATGTCCAGGGATACGCCCCCGCCGGAAAGCGCCTCCGCCACCGCCGCGGCCCCGCAGGACGCCCGGAGCGCGTCCAGGAACCCGTCGGTATCCCGGAACAGGACCGCTTCCCGGAAGTCGGGACCGCCGTCCGACAGCAGGAATTTCAGGACGTTCCGGTTCTTCCCGATCAGCTGCATCTTCCGGATCGTGAAATGGGCCTGCGCGAAGACCGGCTTCCGGTTCCCCGTCCCGTACGGCTCCAGCGACCCGATCTCCCGGACCAGGGATTCCGTGGCGTACCGGAGCGGCAGCCGGGCGTCGATCTCCAGCACCGGGGTCAGCTCCGTCTCCGTCAGCACGCACTGCCCGTTCATCCGCGCCCGGAATTCATCGACGCGGGACGCCTCCAGGGAGAGGCCCGCCGCCATGGCGTGGCCGCCGAATTTCTCAAAGACTTCCCGGCATCCCAGCATCGCGTTCTGCATGTGATAGGGCGGGATGGAACGGCCGGAGCCCTTCATCATGGGGATCTCCGTCCCGTCCGGGCCCTGCTTCGGCGCGGCGTCCGTCAGGACGAAAACCGGCCGGTAATATATTTCCTTCAGCCTGCCCGCGATGATGCCGATCACGCTTTCGTGGGCGCCCGGGAGCGGGACCACCAGCACGCGGTCGTCCTTCCACGGGGCCGTCTCCAGCAGCTGCAGGGCGTCCTGCAGCCCGCGGTCGGTCATATCCTTCCGCCGGTCGTTCAGTTCCCGCATCCGCGTGGCATACGGGAGGGCTTCCTCGTAACTCCCCGCTTCCAGCAGGGACACGGCAAGGTCGATATTCCCGAGCAGGCGGCTGACCGCGTTGAAGCAGGGGCCGAGAACGAAGCCTACGGCGTACGCGGTGACGGATCCCGGGCTCAGCCCGCAGACGTCCGCCAAAGCCCGGAAACCGGGCTTTTCCGTGCGATTCAGGGCATCCAGGCCGGCCTTCACGAGGAAACGGTTTTCGCCGGTCAGCGGCACCACGTCCGCGACGGTGCCCATGGCCACATACTCGTAAAACGCGGCGTCCTCCGCTTCCGGGACCCCGCAGGCCCTGTAGAGCGCCTGGATGAGCCGGAACGCGACGCCGGTGCCGCAGAGCTCCTTATAGGGATACCCGCAGTCCGGCTGCTTCGGGTCCACGACCGCGTCCGCCGCCAGCGCATCGTACTGCGGCTCATGGTGGTCCGTCACGATGACGCGGAGCCCCCGCTCCTTCGCGTAGACGATCTCGTCCCGCGCCGCGATCCCGTTGTCGCAGGTGATGAGGACCCCGGCGCCCGCCTTCACGGCGTCGTCCACGATGCGGCGGTTCAGCCCGTACCCTTCGGTGAAGCGGTCCGGGGCAAAGCGTACGGAGGGGATCCCGCACCGGGCAAGCCCCTCTTTCAGCACCTGCCCGGAGAAAATGCCGTCGTCGTCATAGTCCGACGCGATGGCCGCAAGCGCGCCTGTCTCCCGGGCTTCCAGGAGGATCCGGACGGCCTCCGGCAGGTCCTTCATGGACGCCGGGTCCGCCAGGTCCTTCACGGTGCCGTACAGGAACAGGCGCGCTTCCTCTATGGTCCGGATGCCGCGGTTCAGAAGCAGGCGCGCCGTCAGGGGGGTGACGCCGAGCGCCTCCCCCCAGGCGTTGAAATCCGTCTTCTTCGCAAGTTCGATCCAGCGTGCTTTCATACGCGCTTACAGTTCATCCTTTCCCTTTGACCGGACCTGGGGCCCGCAGATGATGGGCAGGTTCCCGTTCCGGGTGCGCAGTTCGTCGATCAGGTCCTTCTCGCTGACGCCTTCCTTCAGGATGACGGCGTAGCGGAGCTGGTACATGCTGCCCAGGTTCGTGGTGCGCACTTCGCTGAGCACCGAGGACAATGTGTATTCCTTCAGGATATCCGTAAAGACCGTTTCGTAATTCAGGTCTTCCGGGATGTCGATCTTCAGCATGCGCTCCTCTTTCTCCTTCCCGACCACGAAGCCGGTCATGCCGAACAGCAGGAGCAGCGCCGCCATCAGGACGGCGAAGATCACCGTGAACGCCAGGTAGCCGGTCGCCGCCGCAAGGCCGATCGCCATGTCGATGAAGACCACGACGATCTCCTTCGCGTTCCCGGGCATCGAACGGAAGCGCACCAGGCTGAAGGCGCCGAGGATGGCGATGCCGGTGCCGAGGTTCCCGTTGACGGTGGAAATGACGGTGCAGGCCGCTGCCGGCAGCAGGACCAGCGCGATGGCGAAGTTCCGGCTGCAGGCGGGTTCCGTCTTCTGGTACGCGACCGAGATGACGATCCCGAGCAGCAGCGAAACGCCGACGCAGATCAGCACATTTACGATGTCAAGGCCGGTCCCGGCCGTCAAAATGGTGTCAAACATAAAGCTTCCATCCTTCCTCCGCGGTATTGCTCACGGTGTAAAACGTCCCGACTTTCGAAAATGAGTGGGGATATATTTTCAGCTCCGACAGCGCCCTGGACATCCAGAGCGGCATGGCGCCTTCGATCTTGATCTCCATGATATAATGCCCGGGCGGCAGCAGGGGCGTCCCGCCGTCCCCGTGGGCCAGTTCCAGGTCCGTGTCCCGGACCCGGATGCGCTCGTCGATCGTCAGGCGCACCGGCTGTCCGAACTTCGATGAGAACGCCCTGCGGTCATACGCGACCACCACATAGGGCCGGATCCCTTTGTAGAACGACAGGAAATAGCTGATCTCCTTCAGGATCTGCGTCTCCTTCTCCGGCTTCCAGGTGCCCGCGAGGTACCTCCGCGCGTCCCGGAGCGGCATGGCGGCCCGGCGTTTGTAGACGATGCCGTCGTATTTCTTCTTCAGCTCCACGAAGCAGGTGGTGTCATCCGATGGGACGCCGTACGAACGGAGCCTCAGCTTCTCCTTGTAGGGCGGCTTCGGCTGCTGGACGGACCGGCGGACCAGGATATGCTCCGGCGTGTCATAGTACATGCTCAGCACCGTGTATTTCCCGTATTCGTCGAGTTCCATGTACGGTCCCATGATCTTCTCGAACTGCCGCAGCTGCGTTTCGTCCAGAAGGTATTTTTTTTCGATCCGCTCAAAAATGGAGCTGCTCTCCCCCATGGCCGCGATTCCTCCATGTCTCCGGGGTTTTCCCGTCCCGATGATCCGCGCCTGCTTCCGGGCGCCGTCCCTGCGCTGTCCCCGGGGTCCTTCCCGGAGACAGAACCAGTCTATCGCACCGGTGTGAAATCACCCTGAAACCCGCATGAACCCTCCGTAAAACCGGCGTCCGCTTCCGCCTTACCCCGCCCCGCCGTCCGAAACCTCCTGGACTTCGCGGGTCTCCGCGTCCCGGAGCGCGGCTTCGTTCGCGTGCATCTCCGCGGCTTCCTGCTGGGAAATGCGTGCCTCGGCTACCTGCGTCCCCGCCCCTTCCGGCGCGTCCCCGCTGCCCTGGTCGCCGCTCAGCGGGAGCTCAAACCAGAACAGGGACCCTTCCCGGACCGTGCTCTCCACCCCGTAAAGGGCGTGGTGGGCTTCCAGGATGCCCTTCGCGATGGAGAGGCCGAGCCCGGTGCCGACTTTCGCCCGCCTGTGGGCTTCGCTGCTCCGGTAATAGCGGTCCCAGACGTACGGCAGCTCCTCTTTCAGGATGCCGCTGCCGTGGTCCCGCACCTCCACGCGGACGCGGCCGTTGCGGACCGTCTCGTAGACTTCCACATTTTTCGTCTGTTCGTCCGTATAGTTGACGGCGTTCCCGACCAGATTGTAGATCACCTGGTAGATCCGCTCGCGGTCCGCTTCGACGTACGCGGGCCCGTCGTCGGTAAACCCGATCCGGTACCCTTCGTTCTCGATCAGCTTGTTGTAGCGGCTCAGGACGCTCCGGATGCTCTCCGTCAGGTCATAGCGGACCGGGCGCATCTCCGCCACGTCCGCTTCCAGCCGGCTCGTCTCCAGGAGGTCGTTCACGAGGCCGGAAAGCCGGTCGGTTTCATCGATGATGACCTGCATGTTCTCCGCGGTCACTTCCCCGGGGATGTCCCGCATCACCTCCGCGTAGCCGCGGATCATGGTGAGCGGCGTGCGCAGGTCGTGGCCCACATTGGAAATGAGTTCGCGCCTCAGGTACTCTGTCCGCTCCAGTTCCCCGGCCGCGTACTTCAGCGTCTCCGAAAGCGTGTCGATCTCGCGGAGCCCGCTCTCCGGGTAATCCGCGGCGTAGTCCGCCTTCGCGAGGCGCATGGCGCTCTTGCTCATCTCCTCGATGGGGCCGGACAGGGACCCGGCAAAGAGCAGCGCGGCGGCCGCGGCAAGCAGGATCACCGCCGCGGACACGATGGCCAGCGCCATGCGGACGGCCTTCACCGTGGCGTCCACGGGCGTCAGCAGCGCGGTGAGCAGGATGAAGACATCCTGTTCCCCGGCGGTCACGATCCGGCCGGCGATCAGGCTCTCCGTCCGGAACCCGCCCGGCCGGAAGCCGTAATTCGGGTTCACGGTGCCGGACGCGGCGTCCTCCGTGTCCCCCTGTTCCGGGACGACGGACACATTGTCCTTCTTTTTCTTCTCCCGGTACAGGTCCTGGATGAAGGACGGCATCTCCCCGTTTCTCAGGTCGCCTTCCACATAGAGGAGCACCTCGCCCCCCTCCTTCTTCGCGGCTTCGTAATACGCCTGCGCCTGGGCCATGGTGCCGGAGGGCGCAAAGGGCCCCGCCGGCGCGTAAAGAACCTGCCCGGCGCTGTCCAGGACGTACGCCCGGGCGTCCTTCCCTTCGCAGAGTTCCCCGACGGCCGCATAATCCCCGCCGCCGTCCTTCAGGACGGACTCCGCCTTCGACAGGACGGAGCGGATCTCGCTCGTCCGGACGGCCCGGTACACGGAATCCAGGTTGAAGCCCAGCAGGATCCAGATCACGGCCAGGCTCAGGAGGACGATGGCCATGGTCCAGACGAACAGCCGGGTGCGGATGCGCGGTTTACTGCTGTTGCTTTTCGTCATAACGGTATCCCACCCCCCGCAGCGTCGTAATCAGGTTCCGGTAAGGCCCAAGGGAACTCCTGAGCATCTTGATATGGGTGTCCAGCGTACGGTCGTCCCCGTAATAGTCGTAGCCCCAGATCCGGGTCAGGAGCTGGTCGCGGGACAGCGCGTACCCTTTGTTCGCGATCAGGTAAGAGAACAGCTCGTACTCCTTGTAGGTGAGGTTCTTCTCTTCCCCGTCGACCTTCAGCGTACGGCTGGAGCGGTCCAGCGCGATGCCCCGGAAGCGGTAGACCTCGTGGTCCGAATCCTCCGGCGCCGGGGCCGCGGCCGCTTCCGCCTGGCTCCGCTTCGTGATCACGCGGATCCGCATCATCAGTTCCCGGGGCGAAAAGGGCTTGACCACATAATCATCGACGCCCGTATCGAACGCGAGCAGGCGGTCGTACTCCTCCCCTTTCGCGGAGAGCATGATCACCGGCATCTTCTTCACCTTCCGGATCTGCTTCAGCGCCGCGATGCCGTCCATATGCGGCATCATGACGTCCATGATGACCGCGTCGAAATCCTCGTAGGTGCAGGCCTCGACGGCCTTTACCCCGTCTTCCGCCTCCACGATGGTGTGTCCTTCGTATTCCCCGTATTTCCGGATGATCGCCCGGATATTCGGCTCGTCATCCACCACAAGGATCTTCGCCATAACGGCTCCTTTCGGTTATTCCAGTTCAAATGCGCCGGTATAAAGCCGGTAATACTTCCCTTTCGCGGCGATCAGCTGGTCGTGCGTGCCGCGCTCGATGATGGTCCCGTGTTCCAGGACCATGATGACGTCCGCGTTCCGGACCGTCGAAAGCCGGTGGGCGATGACGAAGACGGTCCTGCCCTCCATCAGGGAATCCATGCCCCGCTGGACGATCGCCTCCGTCCGGGTGTCGATGGACGATGTGGCCTCGTCCAGGATCATGACCGGCGGGTCCGCGATGGCCGCGCGCGCGATGGAAATCAGCTGGCGCTGGCCCTGGGACAGGCTGGAGCCCGACCCGTCGATTACCGTATCGTATCCTTCCGGGAGCCTCGTGATGAAGTCGTGGGCGTTCGCGAGCTTCGCCGCGGCCTCCACTTCTTCGTCGGTGGCTTCCAGCTTCCCGTACCGGATGTTCTCCCGGATGGTGCCCGAGAAGAGGTTCACGTCCTGGAGCACCATGCCGAGGGACCGCCGGAGGTCTTCCTTCCGGATGTCCCGGACCGGGATCCCGTCGTAGGTGATATCCCCGTTCTGAATGTCATAGAAACGGTTGATCAGGTTCGTAATCGTCGTCTTCCCGGCGCCGGTCGCGCCGACAAAGGCGACCTTCTGCCCGGGCTCCGCGTACAGGGTGATGTCGTGGAGCACTTCCTTCTCCGGCACGTAGCCGAAGTCCACGTGGCTCATCCGGACGTCGCCCTTCAGCGGGATGTACACCGTCTCCCCGCCGATCCGCACTTTCCAGGCCCAGGTCCCGGTCCGCGCCTCCGACTCCCGGATCACGCCGTCTTCCTCTGTGCTGTTCACCAGCGTCACGGCGCCTTCGTTGACCTCCGGGGCTTCATCCATCAGGTCAAACACACGCTTCGCCCCGGCCATGGCCATCACAATGGCGCTCATCTGCTGGGCAATGTTGTTCACGGTCTGGGTGAAGTTCCTGGAGAGCTGCAGGAAGGCGACCACATTTCCGAGGGTCAGGGCGGCAATGCCGGTGATCGTCAGGTTCTGCAGGCCCAGGGACACGAACATGGCCCCGAGCACGGCGATCAGCACGTACTGCAGGTGGCCCATATTGTTCATGATGGGGCCCATCAGGGCGCCGAAGGCGTTCGCCTTGCGGGCGGCCCCGAAGAGGGATTCGTTCGCTTCGTCGAACTCTTCCATGGCCTTCTCTTCGTGGTTGAAGACCTTGACCACCTTCTGGCCGTTGATCATCTCCTCGATGAAGCCGTTCAGCGCGCCGAGCTTCCGCTGCTGGGCCACGAAGTACCGGCCGGACGCGCCGCCGATCCGTGTCGTCACCATGGTCATCAGCACGATGAACACGATGACAAAGAGCGTCAGCCACACGGACGTCAGCAGCATGGTGACCAGGGTGGCCGTCATGCTGACGGCGGCCGAGAACATGTTCGGGATGGTCTGGGAGATCAGCTGCCGCAGGGTGTCGGTATCGTTCGTGTAGTGCGACATGATATCGCCGAACGTGTTGGAGTCAAAATACCGGACCGGGAGCGTCTCCATATGGGCGAACATATCGTTCCGAATGTCCCGGAGGATGCCCTGGGTGACCTTCGCGAAGCTCCGGCTGTTGATGAACATGGCGGCCACGCCGACCGCGAAAACCGCGGCGAGCCGCAGGATATAGGACAGCAGCACCGGGACGTCCACCGCCCCCGCCGCCATGGGCGCAATGTAATCGTCGATCAGGGTGCCGATGAACCGGGCGGCCACCACGGACACGCCGGCGTTCACCAGCATGCAGACGACGGCCAGCGCGCAGCGGGCCTTGTAACGGAACAGGTAGGCCACGGCCCGCTTCAGCACCCCGACGTCCAGCTTCTGGCCGGCCATGCGCATGCCCCGGGCGCCGCGCCCGACGGCGCCGCGCCGCTGGAGCTCCTTCGAATGCTCACTGCTGCCGTAACGCCGTTCTACGGAGGTCAGGACCGGTTCGGACTGCTCATGCCGCATCGCCGTCACCTCCCTTCACCTGGGAATCATACACCTCGCGGTAGACCGCGCAGCGGCCCATCAGGGCGTCATGGTCCCCCACGTCGATGACCCTGCCGTTGTCCATCACGATAATCATGTCCGCTTCCCGGACGGACGCGATCCGCTGGGCGATGATCAGTTTCGTCGTCTCCGGGATCACTTCCCGGAAAGATTTCCGGATCCTGGCGTCCGTCGCCGTATCCACGGCCGACGTGGAATCGTCCAGGATCAGGACCTTCGGTTTCTTAAGCAATGCGCGGGCGATGCAGAGACGCTGCCGCTGCCCGCCGGACACATTGGAACCGCCCTGCTCGATGAAGGTGTCGTACCCGTCCGGCATGTTCGCGATAAACTCGTCGCACGCCGCGAGCCGGCAGGCTTCCCGGATCTCTTCGTCCGTCGCGTGTTCATTGCCCCAGCGCAGGTTCTCGCGGATGGTCCCGGCGAACAGGAGGTTCTTCTGGAGCACCATGGAGACCGCGTCCCGGAGGGTCTTCAGGTCGTATGCCCGGACGTCCACATGGCCGACGGACACCTGCCCCTCGGACACGTCATACAGCCGCGGGATCAGCTGCACCAGCGTCGTCTTCGACGAACCGGTGCTCCCGATGATGCCGACGGTGGCGCCGGAGGGGATCTCCAGGTCCACGTCCTCCAGGCTGTTGCGCTCCGCGCTCTCGGAATACCGGAAATTCACGTCCTTGAATGTGATGGAGCCGTCCGCGACTTCCATGACCGGGTCCTCCGGGTTCCGGATGGCCGGTTCCTCCTTCAGGATCTCGCAGATCCTGCGCATGCTCTCCCGGGACATGATGATCATGATGACCACCATGGACAGGCCCATGCAGGACATCAGGATCTGCATGGTATAGGACAGCGCGGAGTTCAGGAGGCCGGTGGTGACGGTCTCGCCCATGATGGAGACGGTCGTCGCGTCCTTCCCGACGATCAGGTACGCCCCGATGAAGGCGATCGCGAGCATCATGATATAGGACGTCCCCATCATGACGGGGTTCAGCCAGGCCATGATCCGTTCCGCGGTGACGAAATCCGAGTAGATCTCCCCGGACGTCTTACGGAACTTGTCTTCCTCGTACGTTTCCCGCACGAAGCTCTTCACGACGCGGATGCCCCGGACGTTCTCCTGGACGTCCGCGTTCAGGCGGTCGTATTTTTTGAATACCCGCATGAAGATGGGGAACACTTTCCGGCCGAGGATGACGAACGCCGTGATCAGGACCGGGACCGCGAGCGCCGTGACCACCGCGAATTTCCAGCTGATGAAGGTGGTCATCACGATGGAGAAAATGAGCGTCATGGGGGTCCGGACCGCCATCCGGATGCTCATGGTGAACGCGTTCTGGACGTTCGTCACGTCCGTCGTCAGGCGGGTGATGATGGAGGAAGTGGAGAAACGGTCAATGTTCGCGAAAGAAAACGCCTGGATGCGGTGGTACATGTCCCCCCGCAGGTTCTTCGCGAACCCCGTGCCCGCCCGGGCGCCCAGGAGGGAGCCCAAAGAGCCGAACGCCATGGAAACCAGCGCGTAAAGCACAAGGACCAGGCCGGTCTTCACGATAAACGGCAGGTTCCCCTCCGCGAAGCCCTGGTCGATGAGCTGGGCCATGGTATACGGGATCAGGGTCTCCATCAGCACTTCCCCGGTCATGACGAGCATGGTCAGGACGGCGGATTTTCCGTATTCCCTTAACGATTTCAGAAGCGTACGGATCATAGGCCGGCTTCCTCCCTTGCCTTATTGAGGTTCTTCAGGACTTTCTTCAGCAGCGCCGAAAGCGTCTCCGTCTCTTCCCGGGTCATGCCTTCCAGCATGTTGCTGCCCACCGAATCGAACCGGCCGATGAACTGCCGGTGGAACGCCAGTCCCTTCGGCGTCAGGGCGATCTTCCGGTACCGCTTGTCGGTCCGGATCAGCACCCGCTCGATCAGTCCCTCGGATTCCAGGAACGTCACCGCGTTCGAGATGGCGGATTTGGAGAAGCCGAGCTCCTGTTCGATGTCCTTCTGGTACACGTCCCTGTCCGCGTTCTTCGCCAGGTAGCCGACCACCCGGTACTTGCCGATCCGGTCCATATCGATGCCGGCCTTCGCCTGGAGGTCCGCCGCCATTGCGTTATATTGTTTCGCGATCTGGTGAAGCAGACGTGAAATTTCTGTTGTTTTTTTCATAATTATCCTTGTAAACAATCCAGAAGGGGGGCGCATGACGCCCCCTTCCCGTTTCTGATTCAGCGTACTTTTTTCACGATGAAAGCCACGGCCCCGGCAAGTACGGCGGCGCCGATCGCGATCCAGGCCCACAGGGGCACCTGGTTGATGTTGAAGCAGCGGACGCGGATCCACATGCGGTTGATCGCCTCGTTCTTCTCCGCGTCGAAGTAGACCATGATGGACGCCCTGCGGATCAGCTCCTCCGAAGGATACTGCGCCACGAGCTGCCGTTTCAGCTGCTCTTCCGGCACCGTCAGGATGTAATCCTCACTGTCCTCTTCCTCCGTGAAGAAGTAGGAAAGATCGTATTCCACGGTGTCTTCTTCGTCCTCTTCCGCCCCGTAGCACCAGTCCACGTACTCCAGGATGCGCTCGTCGTCCCCGCCCGAGATGGCGGAGGTATAGCCGATGTAGTACATGTTCCGGATCACATTGTCGGGCCTGGACAGGAAATTGATGAAAGCCTCCGCGGCGTGCTGGCGCGCGGCGTTCCCCGCGATGCCGTCCTTCAGCATGACCCAGCCGTCGAAATAGATGTTGGTGGACTCCACCGGCACCGCGAAGTTCAGGTAATAGTCGTCCTCTTCCGCCTGGTCCATGGTATAGACCGCGTCGCCGGACCACTGATAGTTCGCGACCACCTTCCCGGTGATCATGTCCGCTTTCCCGGAATCCGTCTCGAAGGAATACAGGTTGTCCTTGATGCCCTGCAGGAATTCCTGGGCCTTGTCGATGGTCTCCTGGGAGGTGTCGTTCATCTCGTCCTGCAGCTTCTCCGCGTAATCCGGGTCGTTCAGGAAGGCTTCCGACGTCAGGAGGTCCGACTTCAGCGCGCCGACGGCCGCGAAATAGCTGTCGCGCACATTGTCCTTAATCGTGATCTGGCGGTAATAGTCCGTATTCTCGAGGAGGTGCCAGGTGGACGCGTCCTCTTCCGAGACCTCTTCCGGGTTGTAGACGAACCCGGTGATGCCCCACATGTACCCCGCCGCGCACCGGTCCCAGGTGACGCCGTTGATGTCGTGGCCCTCGAAGATGCCGCGGATAAAGGGGGAGACGCCCTGGATGTAGTAGTTGTACTCGTCCTCTTCGTCGAAGAAGTCCTCCGAAAGGGGCTGGACCAGGTCCTCCGCCATGAGCTTCATGATCATGTATTCGGAGGGGCAGACGAGGTCGTAGACGTCCCCGAGGGTGAGCATATTATAAAGGTCTTCGTTGGTGCCGAAGGTGGAGTACTCGACCCGCACCGTGACCCCGTAGGTCTCCCGGTACCATTCTTCGAAGTCGGTGACCATATCGTTCACGCCGATGATGTCGCCGCTCTCCAGGTCGATCACCTCGTCCTCTTCCCAGTCGCCCAGGTCAATGTATTCTTCCCAGTTGCAGACGCGCAGCACCACAACCGGCTCCTCTTCGACGCTCTTCGCCTGTACGGAAGGGAACGCGGTCAGGAACAGTGCGAGCACCGCGGCGAGCGCCGCGAAGATTCTCCGTTTTCTCATACGCCTTTCCTCCTCCGTTCCGTGCCCTCTTCCCGTCCGGCGCTGAAATTCATCCCGATCACCAGCAGGATGACCAGGACAAAGATCACCGTGGACAGGGCCCAGAGCGCGGTCTTGATGTTGGTCTGGGAGCCCTTCGTGGCGTTCACCACGTAGGTGCTGATGGTGTCAAATGTGGCCGGCTTCGTATACGTCGCGATGAAATAGTCGTCCAGCGACAGGGTGATCGCGAGCGAGAAGCCCGAGATGACGCCCGAGAAGATCTGCGGGATCACGACCCTGAACAGCGCCTTGGCCGGGGTCGCGCCGAGGTCCAGCGCGGCTTCATAAAGGCTCGAATCCATCTGCTTCAGCTTCGGCATCACCGAAAGGTACACGAACGGCGCCGAAAGGACCACATGGCCGATGACCAGCGGCACGAACGTATCCTTCGCGATGCCGAACACGACCACCAGCAGGATGCAGATGGAGAAGCCCGTCACCACGTCCGCGTTGATGACCGGGATCTGGTTCACCGTGGAAATCGCGGAGGAAATGCGCTTCTTCGAGTAGAAGGCGCCGATCGCGCCCAGCGTCCCCAGGATGGTCGCGATGAACGCGGAGCCCAGGGCGAGCAGGATCGTGCCGATGATCATATTGCGCAGCTCTTCCGTCGTGAACAGCGTCACATAGTTCTTCAGGGAAAATGCCCTTACCGCCCCGATCTGGGTCGCCTCCGTGAAGCTGTAGAAGGCCAGGATCAGGATCGGCGCGTACAGGAAGACCAGCACCAGGATGGGGATCAGGGGCCGTACGATTTTCTTCGTCATAACAGTGCACCTCCCGTTCTCGCGTCTTCGGTCTCCATGCCGCCGGTCAGCAGCGTGAACAGGCAGATGATCCCGAGAAGAACCAGGGCAATCATGGAACCGCCGTGCCAGTTATAGGCCGAGAAGTAGCTGCCGATCAGGCTGCCCATGATATACGTATTGTTGTACAGCATATCAAGGACCACGTAGTTCGTCATGGCCGGCAGGAACACCATGGACACGCCGCTGACGATGCCGGGCACGGACAGGGGCAGCGTGACCCGGAAAAACGCCTGCCGGTCGTTCGCGCCGAGGTCCTTCGCGGCTTCGATCAGGGAGCCGTCCAGACGGACGATCGTGTTATAGATGGGCAGGATCATGAACGGCAGGAAATCGTACGTCATGCCGATCACGGAATTCAGGAAGGGATAGAAGGCGAGGTTCCCCTCTATCACCGTCAGGATCTCCTTCAGGGCTGTGATGCGGAGCGAGAAATTGATCCACATGGGCATCACGAAGATCATGATGATGACCGACTTCGCCTTCAGCCGCGAAGTGGCCAGGATGTACGCCGCGGGATACGCGAGCAGCAGGCAGAGCGCCGTGGTGGCCGCCGCGATCAGCAGGCTGTAAAACAGGGTGCCGAGCGTATTCGGGTCCGTAAAGAAATCCGTCAGGTTCTGCACGGTGAACTGTCCCTGCCCGTTCGTGAACGCGTAGTAGAACAGCACCAGGAGCGGCGCCGCCACGAACAGGACCAGGAAGACCGCGTAAGGGATCCCGAGTGTTTTTCTGGAAAATTTCACGGTGTTCCCTCCTTATTTCTTCAGGGTGAAGCGCATCTTGTCGATCGGGATAATGAGCCCGACCAGGTCCCCCATGTTCCAGAGGTATTCATCGTCCACGATGAAATCCTGTCCCAGCTCCGTATTGATGACGTAGCTGTAATGGTCGCCCTTGTAGATCAGGTTGCTGATGGTGCCTTCGATCAGCACGTTTTCATCGTCGGTGTCGTCCGTCATGCGGATGTCCTGGGGCTCGATCGCCGCGGTCACGCGGACCTTCTCCGGATCGATCACTTCCCCGTTCTCATCCAGCAGCTCGTGGTTCTCGTTCCTGTGGCTGCCCCGGATGAGCTGCGTCAGGCTGGTGTTCAGCTCCGTGCCGTTGAATTCCAGACGGTGGTTCCGGTTCATGTCCACATTGAACACGTTCGTGTGGTCTTCCGCGATCATGATGTGGATGCCGTCCGGCTCCACTTCCATGCCCACCTGGTCCCCGACCTTCGCGGATTTCGTGGACTGGATCACCACTTCGTAGCGGCCGGATTCCACCGTGATTTCATAATGGATGCCCTTGAAGATGACGGAAATGACGCGGCCCCTGATCTGTCCGCGCTCCGGCCCGGTCAGCACGATGTCTTCCGGACGGACCACGGCCGTGATCTGGGTGCCCTCCGGCACGTCGTCCACGCAGACGAACTCGCCGCCCGCGAAACGCGCCTTCATGGGGCCGGTCATGATGCCGTTGAAGATGTTGCTCTCGCCGATGAAGTCCGCCACGAACGCGTTCGCCGGCTCGTTATAGATGTCCTCCGGCGTCCCGATCTGCTGGATCTTCCCTTCCGACATGACCACGATCTTGTCGGACATGGTCAGCGCCTCTTCCTGGTCGTGCGTCACGTAGATGAAGGTGATGCCGAGTTCGTCGTGCATGGCCTTCAGCTCCAGCTGCATCTCCTTGCGCATCTTGAGGTCCAGCGCGCCGAGCGGCTCGTCGAGCAGCAGGATCTCCGGCTCGTTCACCAGGGCGCGGGCGATGGCCACACGCTGCTGCTGGCCGCCGGAAAGCGTCGAAACGGAACGGTGCTCGAAGCCCTCCAGGTCCACCAGTTCCAGCACTTTCCGGACCTTTCTGCGGATCTCGTCCTTCGGCATCTTCTTCTGCTTCAGGCCGAAGGCGATGTTTTCGAAGATGTTCATATGGGGGAACAGCGCGTACCGCTGGAACACGGTATTGATGGGCCGCATATTGGGCGGGAGCTGGGAAATGTCCTTCCCGTTCAGCAGGATGTCCCCTTCCGTCGGCAGGTCAAAACCCGCGATCATCCGGAGGGTTGTGGTCTTCCCGCATCCGGAAGGCCCTAAAAATGTGACGAACTCCCCGCGCTTGACTTCCAGGTTGAAATCCGATACCGCGGCAAACCCGTCCTCATAAACCTTCGTGATGTGCTTCAGTTCGATGATGTTCCCGTTGTTCCCCATCAGTGCGTTCTCCTTCTAATCTGTATATGGAAAAAGGCACAAAGCCTTATCCTTCATCGCATCCGGCGCGTGTTCTTCCGCGCCGCTGTCCCTGACCCGCCCGGGTGCCGCCCCGGAATCGCCCGGGGTCCCGCCTGTCCCGCGGTTCCCGCATCAGGCCTTTATACCGCCCCGCCGCGCGCCGCGGCGCCTGTCAGAAGCTCGGGGGCGTGCTGACCCAGATGAACCGGGCGGTCCGGTTCCCGGGGTTCACGATCCGGTGCGGGCAGTCGGCCTTATAATAAAAGCTCTCCCCCGCCTTCACGTCGAACCGGCTGTCCCCCCGGTAAAGGCTGATCCGGCCGCTTAATACATAGCCGAATTCTTCACCGCTGTGCGGTTCGTCCAGCGCGAGGGCCGCGTGGGCGTTCAGCGCCACATGCAGGGGTTCCATCTGGTTCCCCTGTGCCGCGGGCACCAGCCACTCGGTGACGTTCCCGTCGTCATCCACCTTCTCGCAGTAGTCCTTCTCGCGGAACACGACCTGCATCGAACCCGTATCCTTGAAGAAGTCGCCCGGGGTCGTGCCCAGGATCTCGATGAGGTCCATCAGGGTCACCAGGGAGGGCGTCACCTGCCCCCGCTCCAGCTGTGAAATAAACCCCTTTGTGAGCTCCGCCCGGTCCGCGAGCTCCTGCTGCGTCAGCCCGTTCTGCTTCCGGAGGTCTTTCAGCCGCCTCCCGATGTCGCCCGTCATCCTGTCCGTGTCCATCCGTCTCTCCCCCGCCCGTCCCCGGGTGCGTTCTATTCTAAACTCAAAATCATTTTTTACTAAACTTTCGGTGCAAACAGGCATATTTTTACCACGTTATCGGGAAAATGTCAACAACAAAGTGAAAGGGATTTTCAAACGTTTTTTATGCAGTATTCCCGAACGGCACGGAAAAGCGCATGAAAGCCCTCATTTCCCGCGGATTGCATTAAGAATATCATATAAACAGGATAGCTTTTCCGGGTTGTTTATGGTAAAATATTTCTAAAATACACCGCGCGCGGGCGGGATCCGCATTTCCCGCCCCGCCACGAAAGGAGTTTTATGGAACAACAGAACCTTCAGCAGGCGCCCGCATCCGAGGAGGCGCTCCGCATCAAGAAGCGGAACCTGGTCTTTTACCCCCTGGGGACGGTGGGAAGGGACATGGTATACAACCTGTTCACGAATTTCATCCTGCTGTATATCCTCTATACGAAGGGGCTCGACACCGCGCAGCTCGGCGTCGTCACCGCCATCATGGTGGCCGCCAGGGTTTTCGACGCCCTGAACGACCCCATCATGGGGAACATCATCGAAAGCACCCGCACCCGCTGGGGCAAATTCAAACCCTGGCTCCTGGCTGGCGTCCTCTCCACCTCCGTCGTGGTCTACCTCGCGTTCAATACGAGCCTGACCGGGTGGAGCTTCGTGATCTTCTTCGGCGTCATCTATTTCCTCTATAGCATCACGTTCACCATGAACGACATCTCCTACTGGGGCATGGTGGCCGCGCTTTCGGAGGACACGGATTCGCGGAACCAGTTCACGTCACGCGCGACGCTGTTCGCGGGCATCGGCGGCACCCTCGCGTCGCTGCTGATCCCCATCTTCACGGCCGGCGAGCATACGATCGGCGGATCCGCGAGCATCGCCTACGGCCGGATCGCGCTGGTCATCTGCATCCTCTCCCCGCTCTTTATCCTCTTCACGCTGATCGGCACCCGGGAGAACCGGGACATCACCGCGGAGAAGACGCCGCGGGTCAGCTTTAAGAAGATCATCGGCACGATCTTCGGGAATGAGCAGCTGCGGTGGATGATCCTCATTTTCCTGTTCCAGCAGATCGGGAATTCCCTGGTCCTCGGCGGCATCGGGTCCAGCTACATCTATTTCCGCTACGGCTACGAAGGCGGGCTCTTCTCCACCTTCAGCACCATCGGCGTCGCCGCCACGGCGTTCCTCATGCTGTTCTACCCCATGATCTCCCGGAAGCTGAAGCGGAAGGTGCTGATGAAATACCTCCTGTTCATTTCGTTCGGCGGGTTCGCCCTGCAGCTGGTCTCCGGCCTCGTCATGCCGGCCGGGATGCCCGCTTTCTGGGTGCTGACGCTGGGCTACATGCTCTCCGCGTTCGGCCAGTACGGGTTCTACCTGATCATGATGATCTCCATCATCAACACCGTCGAGTACAATGAATACACGGTCGGGACGCGTGACGAAGCGATCATCACCTCCATGCGCCCGCTCCTCACCAAGATGGGCAGCGCGGTCGTCGTCATGCTGACGTCCCTGACCTACGTCATCACGAATGTGCTGACCTATACGAACCAGATCGCGGAACTGGAACAGCAGATGGAGCAGAAACTCATCACGGAGCCGGAAAAGATCGATTCCATCGCGGCCGTGATCGCGAAGGTGCAGCCGGGGCAGACCACCGGGCTCCTGATCGCCATGGTGCTGATCCCCCTGGTTTTCACCACAGCGTCCTATTTCCTGTACCAGAAGTTCTACACGCTGGACGAGGACCGCTACGAGGAGATCTGCGGGATCCTGAACGAGCGGCGGAAAGAGGCCGCGGAGACGTAAGAAAGGGCCCGGAATACCTGTCTGTGGTATGTGCACTGCCTGTAAGTTTCTCCATGAAAACAGCCTCGTAAGCGTCTGTGAAATGAATCCCCAATGACACGGGCCCGGCTTTCGCCGGGCTCGCGGTCTGTCCTGATTCTTTCCCGGGAAGACAGGATCGCTTCCGCGGAGAAAGCAGGACAGGTGGTTCAAAAGCTGTCACGCACTCGAAAAAGCATGATCCACGCTCTTCACACCCCCTCCCGGATCATCGGGAACTCTGTGTGAAAAGCAGGGATCATGCTTTACCTGACTGCTGAATATGCTATCTTCTTATCTTCCGAA
>JAGDAW010000170.1 GCA_017959345.1 Lachnospiraceae bacterium
CGCGGACGGGCAGGCATCAGCAGAAGGGATCCCTTACGGAACCTACGTCCTCGAAGAAACATTGACGGAGGAACAGGCAAAGTACTGGGTCCGGAAATCCACAGACACCGTGACGCTCTCTGACAAAGAAACAGAAGTCACCTACACCCTTGCGAACGAACAGAAAACCGGTGTTCTTCACATCCAAAAAGTATTCCCCGAAGCAGCGTTCTATGACGGCGTAAGTCTGGCAGGATTCACATTCCGCCTGTACGGAACTTCCGATCTCGGCAGTGAGGTGGACCTCACCCTGGTCACGGACGCGGACGGGCAGGCATCAGCAGAAGGGATCCCTTACGGAACCTACGTCCTCGAAGAAACATTGACGGAGGAACAGGCAAAGTACTGGGTCCGGAAATCCACAGACACCGTGACGCTCTCTGACGAAGAAACAGAAGTCACCTACACCCTGGCGAACGAACAGAAAACGGGCATTGTCCATATCCGGAAGGCCTTTCTCGATGACGCCTCTTACGAAGGCGTCAGTCTGGCCGGCTTCGTGTTCCGCCTTCACGGCACGTCCGATCTCGGCAGCGAAGTGGACCTCGCCCTGGTCACGGACGCGGATGGGCAGGCCTCAGCGGAAGGGATCCCCTACGGGACCTACGCGCTCGAAGAGACATTGACCGATGCGCAGGCGGAACGCTGGCACGCGCCGCTGACCGGCACCGTGGTCCTGTCCGATGAAACGCCGGAAGTGGTCTACCGGCTTGTGAATGAGCAGAAGAAGGGCAGCATCCGCATCGAGAAGGCGTTCCCGGATGAAGGGTTCTACGAAGGTGTGAGCCTGGCCGGGTTCGTGTTCCGTCTGCACGGCACTTCCGACCTCGGCAGCACGGTCCATGTGACCCTGGTGACCGACGAACACGGACAGGCCTCGGCGGCGGAGATCCCATACGGGACGTACCTGGTCGAAGAAGTCCTGACGGAAGAGCAACAGAAGCTCTGGACGGCGATGGGCCCGGCGCAGGTCACGGTCTCCGATGCGCATCCCGAAGTGACGTACACCCTCCGAAATGTACAGAAGACGGGCGCGGTGCGCATTGTCAAATGTTTCCCGGATGCGCCGTACTACGCCGGCCTGAGCCCGGCGGGCTTCACATTCCGCCTGCACGGCATCTCCGAACTCGGAAGCGAAGTGGACGTGACGCTTGTGACGGACGCGCACGGAAATGCGTACGCCGAAGGGATCCCGTACGGCACCTACGCGCTGGAAGAGGTGCTGACGGAGGCGCAGAGGTCGGTGTGGGCCGCATTGAGCAGCGGGACGGTCACCGTCGCGGAGCAGGCGGTCCTGTCCGATGAAACGCCGTCGCTGAGTTTCCGGCTGGAGAACCGGCTGCAGATGCTCCGCCTCGAATCCGAGCTGCTGGACGCGCGGACGGGGCGCCGCCTGGCGGCCGTCTCGGAAGACGCGTCGGTATACGACGTTCTGCGGTATGAGCAGCTCCGGGCAGGGCTGTCTTACAAGGTCCTGACCACGCTCTGGTACGTTCCGGATGGCGGCGGGGCGCCTGTGGAAATCGCAGCGGAGGAGACGCTGTTCACGCCGGGGCCGGATGCCGCATCGGAAACCGGAAACCCGGCCGGGGAACCCGGAGGCGATCCGGGGAACATCCTTTGCAGCGGGCAGGTCACGGTGGCATTTGCGCCGGATCTGACGCCGTACCGGGACGGCGGCACGCTGCGGTCGGAAAATACGCTGTATGTCCGGACGGAAGACGGCTGGGCATTGATCGCCCGGCACAATGAAGACCTGGCGGACGCGCGCCAGTCCATCGTCCTCCCGTACATCCGGACCGGCGCGCAGGACGCGGATACGGGAACGCGCAGTGTGTGCCGTTCGGACCGCGCGGTGATCGAAGACCGGGTGTCCTATGGAAATCTGCTTCCCGGGGAAACCTACCGGGTGCGCGGCGTCCTGGTCCTGAAAGAAACCGGCCGCCCGCTCCTCGATGAAACCGGCACGGAGATCCGGGCAGAGGCGGAATTTACGGCGGAGAAGGCGGAAGGGACCGTGACGCTTGCGTTCACATTGGACACGAGGGGGCTCGCGGGACAGACGGTCGTGGTCTTCGAATACCTTTCCTTCGAAGGCGTCCCTGTCTGCGAACACGCGGATCCGGAAGCGGAGGCGCAGACGGTGACGGTGCCGGCGATCGGGACGACCGCCGAATCGAAGCCGGCGGACGCATCGGGAGCGGTGACGATCCTGACCGATACCGTGCGCTACACGGGCCTCACGCCCGGGGAAATGTATGTGGTCCGCGGCCAGGTCATGGACCGGGAATCGGGCCTCCCTGCGGGCGTACAAGAGGAGGTCACGTTCATCCCGGACGCGCCGGACGGGGTGGTCGAAGTCCTGTTCCGGATCCCGACGGACCCGCACCGGGGCCGGGCGCTGGTCCTGTTTGAGACGGTCTATGATGCGCACGGGCACCTGATGGCGGAGCATGCCGACCTTCACGACATCCGGCAGACAGTGCTGATCCCCGACATTGTGATCACGGGGGATGCGTCGCACCTCGGGCTGCATACCGGCATCTTCACGGGCGCCGGCGGGCTGCTCCTCATGATGGCCCTGCAGCGAAGGAGGAGGCGGGAGAGCCGGTGACCGCATAGTCCTGGGGCCTTCTCCACGGGCGCTGATGGGCTGTTCCCTGTGATGGTCCTGCATCGCAGAAAGAAGCGGGAAAGCCGGTGACTGCGCGGCCCTGAGGCCTTCTCCATGGGTACAGAACAGGCCTGCCGCGGAAGGCGGCTCAGACACGGATATCCATCATCTTTGAAAGGGTGCATGCCGGGAGACCGGCATGTGCCCTTTTTGAAACCTCACCTCTTCTGGAAATAAAAAAGAAAGCGGTTGAAAAACCCGGAAGAAGTTGACACCGTCGGGGCGGGGATGGCCGGAAAGAACTCCTTGTGTTTTTTGGCGTTTCGTGGTACAATAAATCGGTTATGGAACCGGGAACCCCGGCGCCCTGTGTCCTGCGTGGCCTGTTCCGTAACCTGTGCTGTGATTACGGCGGATCCCATGCGCGTTCCGGAAGGACCCGGCAGCGCGGGAACGCACGGCGATATCTGCCGGGCGCGGATGCCCCGGCGCCCAATTACCGATTGCTGATCAAAGGAGTTTTTATGAGCAAGAAACCGACTGTACTGCTGATTCTGGACGGCTACGGCATGAATCCGAACCCGGAAGGGAACGCGATCGCCCTGGCGAACACCCCGGTCATGGACCGGCTGAAGAAAGAGTATCCCTTCGTCAAGGGGTACGCGTCCGGGATGGCGGTGGGCCTTCCGGAAGGCCAGATGGGGAACTCGGAGGTCGGACACCTGAATATGGGCGCCGGCCGCATTGTCTACCAGGAACTGACCCGCATCACGAAGTCCATCCAGGACGGGGATTTCTTCGAGAACCCCGTGCTGCTGGAGGCGGTGGAGAACTGCAGGAAGAACGATTCCGCGCTGCACCTCTACGGGCTGGTGTCGGACGGCGGCGTCCATTCCCATATTACGCACATTTACGGGCTGCTGGAGCTTGCGAAGCGGAACGGCCTTCGGAAGGTGTACATCCACGCGTTCCTGGACGGCCGCGACACCCCGCCCGAATCCGGCGCGGACTATGTGCAGGAACTGGCGGACAAATGCGCGGAGATCGGCGTCGGGGAGATCGTGATGGTTTCCGGCCGGTATTACGCGATGGACCGCGACAGGAACTATGACCGGATCGAGAAGGCCTACCGGGCGCTGCGCTACGGCGAGGGCGTCCCGATCACGGACGCCGTATCCGGGATCCGGGAATCCTATAAGAACGGGATCTCGGACGAATTCGTGCTGCCTTCCGTGGTCGTCCGGGACGGGAAGGCCGTCGGGACCATCCGGGACGGGGACTCCATTGTCTTCTATAACTTCAGGCCGGACCGCGCGCGTGAAATGACGCACGTGTTCTGCGACCCTGTATTCACGGCCTTTGACCGGGGCCCGGCGCGTCCGGACGTGTACTACGCGTGCTTTACGGATTACGACGTAACCATCCCGAACAAATCGGTCGTGTTCGTGAAGGAAGAAGTGACGAATACCTTCGGCGAATACCTTTCGAAGCTCGGCCTCCGGCAGGCCCGGATCGCGGAGACGGAGAAGTACGCGCACGTCACCTTCTTCTTCAACGGCGGCGTAGAAGCGCCGAATCCGGGCGAGGACCGCATCCTGGTGGATTCGCCCAAATATGTACCCACCTACGATAAAAAGCCCCGTATGAGCGCTTATACGGTCTGTGACCAGCTCTCTAAGGCGATCCTTGCGAAGGACGAGAACGGGGAAGGCATCTACGACGTGATCATCTGCAATTTCGCGAATCCCGACATGGTCGGCCATACGGGCGTCCTTAGCGCGGCCATCAAGGCGGTGGAAGTGATCGACGAGTGCGTGGGTGAGATCGTGGAATTCGTGAAGGAAGCCGGCGGCCAGCTCTTTATCCTGGCGGACCACGGCAACTGCGAGATGATGATCGATTACGAGACCGGCGAACCCTGGACAGCCCATACGACGAACCCGGTGCCGTTCATCCTGGTGAACGCGGACCCGAAGTACGGCCTCCGCGAAGGCGGCTGCCTCGCGGACGTGGTGCCGACGCTCCTGCAGCTGATGGAGCTCCCGCAGCCCGCGGAGATGACCGGGAAGTCCCTGCTGGTGGAACGCTGATCACAACGACAGGAGGAAACGGACATGACATGCAGAAACTGCGGAAGCCAGATTCCGGACGGCGCTTCGTTCTGCCCCTTCTGCGGCGCCCCGGCGCCCAGGGATTACGGCCAGGCGGACGGCGGTGACCGGTACGCGTACAGGCAGGACACCCAGAACTATGATTATACCTACAGGACGGTCACGAACCCGGGGGATACCCCCATATCCGGGACCCCGGTCAAACAGGACCGGGATTTCTGGGTTTACCTGCTGCTGTCGTTCGTTACCTGCGGCATTTACGGGATCGTCTTCATGCATAAGCTGACGAAGGACGTGAACATCATCTGCGCGGACGACGGGGAGAATACGCCTGGTTACCTGGTGGCGCTGCTCCTGACGATCATTACCTGCGGCATCTACGGGCTTATCTGGTACTACAACCTCGGGAACCGGCTCCGCAATTACGCGGGGACCCGTTACAACCTCGCCCTGTCCGTCGGGGGGACGGAGCTCCTGTTCCTCATCCTTTTCTCGGCATTTACGGGGGGCATTACGGGGCTGATCGCGCAGTACTACCTGATCGATTACGTCAACCGGCTGGCAGCCCGCTACAACAGCCGCCTGATGTAAGGCACGTCGGGCGGATACGGCGCCGACGTTCCGCGTTTGCCCCGGGCAGAACGGCGGCAGGCGCAGGTCATGCGGCATCCATTTGGCGTTTGGTGCGGGCGGCGTGTCCCGGGCGGGCATTCCGCCCGCGGCGGCCGCATTTTCGGGAGAGAGGTCTAATGGAAGAGTTTATCCGCCTTCAGGACGTCGTTTACGAATATCACGCATATGCGGAGGAAGAGCACGAAGAGGAAACGGTTCGTGCGCTTTCCCATATCAGCGCGGAGATCCGGGAAGGGTCTTTCGTGGTGGTCCTGGGGCATAACGGCTCCGGGAAGTCCACGCTCGCGAAGCAGGTGAACGCCCTGCTCCTCCCCACGGAGGGGTACGTCTACGTCTGCGGGGCGAATACGCGCGAGACGCCGGAAGAGGACCTGTGGAAGATCCGGAAGAACGCCGGGATGGTGTTCCAGAACCCGGACAACCAGATCATCGGAAATGTGGTCGAGGAAGACGTCGCGTTCGGGCCCGAGAACATCGGGATCCCGGAGGAGGAACTGGCGCGCCGGGTGACGCGCGCCCTGGAGAAGGTCGGGATGGAAGCGTACCGCATGCATTCGCCGAACCGCCTGTCCGGCGGGCAGAAGCAGCGGATCGCCATCGCCGGGATGCTGGCCCTGAAGCCGAAGTGCATCCTGATGGACGAGCCGACCGCCATGCTGGACCCGATGGGGCGGAAGGAAGTGCTGGAGACCGTTCACGAACTGAACCGGAAAGAGGGCATCACCATTGTCCTGATCACCCACTATATGGAAGAGGCGGTGGACGCGGACCGCGTCATCGTCATGGACCGGGGGCAGATCGTGATGGACGGGACGCCGAAAGAAGTGTTTTCACGGATGGAGGAACTCAGGGCCATCCGGATGAGCGTGCCGGAAGTGACGGAGCTCGCGTATGAGCTGCGGAAGGAAGGACTGGACCTGCCGGAAGGCATCCTGAGCATAGAAGAACTGACGGAGGCGCTATGCAGCTTGAACTGAAATCGGTCTCCCTGGTCTATGACCCGGATGTGCAGAATCCGAAGAAGGCCGTCGACGACATTTCCCTGACGTTAAGGAAGGGGGAATTCGCGGGGCTGATCGGGCATACGGGCTCCGGGAAATCCACCCTCGTACAGATCATGAACGGCCTGCTGAAGCCCACGGAGGGCACGGTCCTGCTCGACGGGCAGGACGTGCATGAGAAGGGCTTCCCGCTCCGGAACCTGCGCCGGCAGGTGGGGCTGGTCTTCCAGTATCCGGAGTACCAGCTCTTTGAGGAAACGGTCCTGAAGGACGTGTGCTTCGGCCCGAAGAACCTCGGGCTCCCGAAGGAGGAGCAGGAGGAGCGGGCGAAGAAAGCGCTCAGCCGGGTCGGGCTGGACGCGCGCTATTACGACGCGTCCCCGTTCGAACTCTCCGGCGGCGAGAAGCGCCGGGCGGCCATCGCGGGCGTGCTGGCCATGGAGCCGGACATCCTGATCCTGGACGAGCCTACGGCGGGGCTGGACCCGCAGGGGCGCAACGACCTCCTGGCGGAGATCCGGAAACTGAATGAGGAAGAGGGCACCGGCATCGTCCTGGTGTCCCACAGCATGGAAGACGTGGCGGCGTACGCGTCCCGGCTGCTGGTGATGAACCACGCGCGGCTGGTCTATGACGACACGCCAAGGCATGTCTTCGAGCATTATAAAGAACTGGAAGCCATGGGCCTCTCGGCGCCGCAGGTCGTGTATGTGATGCACGCCCTGGAGGCGCGGGGCCTGGACGTCCGGACAGACGTCCTGACCATCGAAGAAGCGAAGCGGGAGATCCTGCGGGCCTTGGGAAGGAAATAAAGGACTGCGGCCTATGCGGTATACAACGCTCGGCCAGTATTATGACGCGGATTCGGTGATCCACCGTCTGGACCCCCGCGTCAAGCTGGTATTCACAATCGTATACATTGTATCGCTCTATCTGGGGAACAGCCCGTTCTGCTACATTTTCGCGGGGCTGTTCCTGGCGGTCGTCATCAGGCTTTCCAAGGTGCCGGTGCGCTATATGCTGCGCGGGCTGAAAGCGGTGATTTTCCTGCTGCTGTTTACGGCGTTCTTCAACATTTTCCTGTCGCAGGGGGACGTGGTTTTCCAGTGGGGGTTCATCACGATCACCCGCCAGGGCATCGAGACGGCGGTCCGCATGGCGGTGCGCCTCGTGCTGCTCATCATGGGTTCTTCCCTGATGACGCTGACCACCACCCCGAACGACCTCACGGACGGCCTGGAGAAAGGGCTTGGGTTCCTGAAGGTGTTCCATGTGCCCGTGCATGAGATCGGCATGATGATGAGCATCGCGCTCCGGTTCATCCCGATCCTCGTGGAAGAGGCAGGGCGCATCATGATGGCCCAGAAGGCGCGCGGCGCGGACTTTGATTCCGGCGGGCTCATCAAGAAGGCGAAGGCCATGATCCCGCTCCTGATCCCGCTCTTCGTGGCGGCCTTCCGCCGGGCCAATGACCTCGCGCAGGCCATGGAAGCGCGCTGCTACCACGGCGGCAACGGCCGGACGAAGCTCCACCCGCTGAAGTACAGGAGGCTCGATTTCATCGCGTACGGGGTGCTGCTCCTGTACCTTGCGCTGATGATCGTCCTGAAGATCGTGACGAAATCCTGAGAGAAGAGGGCGGAATGCGGCGGATTCTTCTGACTATCGCCTATGACGGCACAAATTACGTGGGCTGGCAGGCACAGCCGAACGGCACGTCCATCGAGGAAGTGCTGGGCGCCGCGCTGTCCAGGCTGCTGCATGAGGAGGTCCGCGTGACCGGCGCCTCCCGCACGGATTCCGGCGTCCACGCGGACGGGAACCTTGCGGTGTTCGATACGGGGAGCCGGATCCCGGCGGAGAAGTTCACGTTCGCGCTGAACCCGTTCCTGCCGGAGGACATCAAGGTCCAGGCGTCCCGCGAGGTGCCGCCTTCGTTCCATCCCCGGAAAATGAATTCGGTCAAAACCTACGAATACCGCATCCTGAACCGGACGGTCCCGGTGCCGAAGGAGCGGAATTACGCGTATTTCTATTATTACCCGCTGGACGCGGGAAAGATGGACCGGGCGGCGAAAGCCCTGCTCGGGGAACACGATTTTACAAGTTTCTGTTCCATCCACACGAATGCCGAGGACCGTGTCCGGCGGATCTATGCGTGTGACGTCCGCAGGGAAGGGGAGGTGGTCACGCTCCGGATCTCCGGGAGCGGGTTCCTCTACAATATGGTCCGCATCATCGCGGGCACGCTGGTCCAGATCGGGAGCGGGCTGCGCCCGGAAGCGGACATGGCCGCCATCCTGGAAGCCCGGGACCGGGCGGCCGCGGGGCCGAAGGCCCCCGCGCAGGGCCTGACGCTGAAGTCCATCCGGCAGGTCCCGGAGGTGCCGGACCGGTTTGAGGAGGAGAACCCCCACTGGGCCTACCGGCTGGAGCAGAACCTCTGCCTGAAGGTGCCGGGCGGCCCCGCGGAAGACCGGGAGACGCCCGCCGCGCGCCTCTACATCGACCGCTGCGACCCGGCGGACTATGACGGGCTGCTGATCCGCATGACGAAAGCATTGTCGCGGAACGGGGCGGTGCTCATCCTGGTGAAGGACCGGACCGGGCGGCTGACGGACGGGGAGACCGTCCAGTATTTCACCTACCGGAGGCTTCCGGAGGCGGTTTCCGCCTCGTTCCCGGAGGAAGGCCCGTGGTTCCTGACGTACGACCCCAGGAAGGCGGGCGCGGACGACGAAGAAGACAGCGAATAACGGGCGCGGGCGGGCATGACCGCGCGGACGCCCGGACAGACCCGGAGCGGCCGGGGGAAGCGCCGCAGTCCTGACGCCCATGGAGAATTTCGTGATCACATTTCAAAATGTACTGGGCATGCTGTTCTTCATGATTCCGGGCTTCGTCATCCGGAAGACCGGGCTGGTCCGGGAGAAGGACATCCCGTCCATTTCGCAGGTGATGATCTATACCTCGACGCCTTTCCTGGTTGTAAATGCGTTCCTGAAGATGGATTTCGCATGGGGACAGGTGGCGGACATGCTCCTGTTCTTCGCGGTCACCCTTATCCTCCAGACGGCCTTTTTCGGGATCCTGTTCCTCTTCATCCGGAAGCAGGCGCAGGACACGGAGAAGCGGGTGTTCTGCAGCATGGCGGCCCTCGGGAACCTCGGGTACTTCGGGATGCCCATCGTGACGGCGATTTTCCCGGACCAGCCGCTGGCGGCCTGCTATGTGACCATGGCCATGATGTCCCTGAACACGCTGCTGTTCACCGTGGGCGTCTACTGCGTCTCGGGCGACCGGAAGCAGATTTCCTTCCGCGCGGTGCTGTTCAACCCGGCGTCCATCGGCCTCTACATTGTCCTCCCGTTCTACCTGACGGGGCTTGGGAAGATGCTTCCGGACGCGGTGAAGAACGCCTGCCAGTCGCTCTCCGGCATGGCCGCGCCGCTCTCCATGATCATCTTAGGCATCCGCCTGGCCTCGGGTTCGCTGAAGGAGACCTTCTCGAAACCGGGCGCGTACCTGGCGGTTTTCGTGAAGCTGGCCGTGCTGCCGGTATTCGCGTTTGCCGTGCTGTATTTTTTGCCCTTTACAAAAATATTCAAATCAGTTATCTTAGTATTGTGCGGCGCGCCCTCCGCGTCCATCGGGCTCAGCCTTGCGGAGATCCACGGGGGCGGACAGCGCCTTGCGGCGAACACGCTGCTGCTCAGCACCGTTTTTTGTGTGGTGACGTTGCCGCTGATCGTGTTCATCTTGGTCGGGTAAGACGGATCGACAGCCGGTTTGCATCCGGCAGACAGGACAGGAAATGAGATTAGGAATTTCTTATTTTTCGGGAATTAAGGACGCCGGGCGGTGGGCCTCCGAGCTCCATCACGCCGGCGCGAAGGCCGTGGTTTTCCCGCTGACCTACCAGGACAGCATGGATGACATCCACGCGTTCCAGAAAGCGGCGCAGGATTATGACCTGACGATCGCCGAAGTGACGGCGTGGTCGAATCCCATGGCCGTGAACCGGAAGGACGCGGAGATGGCCATGGAGAAGACCGTCGAGCAGCTGAAGCTCGCGGATTACATCGGGGCGTCGTGCTGCCTGAACATTTCGGGCGCGAACGGTGCGGTCTGGAACCAGTACTACCCGATGAATTTCGACCCGGACTTCTACCGGCGGACGGTGGAGACCATCCAGACGATCATCGACCGGGCGGAGCCGCAGCGCACGTCCTACGCCATGCAGTGCATGCCCTGGATGGTGCCGACCGGGCCGGACGAGTACCTGGCGCTGAAGCGGGACGTGAACCATCCGCGCTTCGGGGTGCACCTGGATATCGCGGGCTGGATGAATTCCTTCGACCGGCTGCGCTTCCAGCGCATGTTCATGGATGAGGTCTTTGCGAAGCTCCGGGGGCAGATCGTCTCCGCCCGCGTGCATGACGTCGGCCTCCAGCAGGCCGGTATGGTCTGTTTCGAGGAGAAAGCCCTCGGCGAAGGGCTGCTGGACGTGGCTTATTTCATGGAGAAGGCGGACAATGAGAACGCCGGCCTCCCGGTGATCCTCGACAGGCAGGACAGCCGGCGGGCGTTCTTCAAAGGACTCAGGGAACTGAACCGCAGGTACGGCACCACGCACAGCCTTACCGTGGTTGAACCTTAAGACGCGTCCGGGACGCGGCAGCAGGCAGTGGAGATGCTGAAGATCTGTAAAAGAATCGGATATCGCATGTGGTACCGGGGCGCCATCGCGGCTGCCCTGGTATTTCTGTTGATTTTCTGCGGCTGCGGCGGCCCGAGGGAGACCGGGACCGCGTCCGGGGAAGACATCTCCGGGGAGGCGCCGTACAGCACGGAAGCGCCCGGGGACGCCACGGAATCCCACAGCGCGGAGACGGAACCGGAATCCGGACCCTCCGCGGAACCCTCCCATTCGGAGGCGCCGACCGAGACCGCGCCGACGGCGCACAGCGAGGCGCCGACGGAGACCGCGCCGGCCGAAACGGAGCCGCAGGAGACGGAGCCGGAGACGCCGCCCACGGCGCCGGAGGAGACGGAACCCGTCACGGAACCGGAGCCGACGGCCGCTGAGAATACGCGCGTCCTGGCGGTGCGGGACCGGACGGGCTGGTTCTTTGACGAAGCGGTGCCGTCCGCCAAAGTGGTTTCGGTTTCGTTCCTGAGCCGGACGGCCGGCGCGCCGGAAGACGCGCGCGACGTCTCCGAACCGCAGGACGGAAGCGTCCTGTTCTGGGCGGAGGAGGAAGAGGACGGCAGCTTCCGGGTATACATCGGCGCGGACGGCGGCGTCCTCGCGAACGCGGACAGCAGCCGGCTCTTCGCGAACCTGGTACGGCTGGAGCGGCTGGACCTCCGGGGGCTTTCCATGTCCTCTGTCGAAGATTTCTCGTGGATGTTCTCCGAGTGCCGCACATTGACCATCCTGGACCTGTCTGGGCGGATCACCGGACGCGCGTCCCGCATGACCGGCATGTTCACGGGCTGCGAATCCCTGCTCTGGATCGATTTTGCCGGGGCGGACACGTCCGGCGTCACGGATATGGGCGGCATGTTCCGGGGCTGTTTCCGGCTGGAGGCGCTGAACCTTTCCAAGTTCGACACCGCGCACGTGACCGATATGAACGGCATGTTCGGTTCCTGCGCGTCGCTGACGGCGCTGGACCTGTCCTCGTTCGACACTTCGAGTGTCACGGACATGGCCGCCATGTTCTATGACTGCGACGGCCTGTTCGAACTGGACCTGTCCGGTTTCGATACGTCCCACGTCCGGGACATGTCCTGCATGTTCTTTTTCTGCAGGAACCTGGAGCGCCTGGACCTCTCGGGCTTCGACGGGTCCTCCGTCCTGGACCTGTCCCAGATGTTCCGGAACTGCGTCCGGCTGGAAAGCCTGGACCTCTCCGGTTTCGCGCCCGTGAACGCGCGGACGGCGCGCCAGATGTTCAGCCGCTGTGAAGCGCTGGAGGCGCTCCTGCTTCCGGATTTCGCGACCCCGTCCCTGACGGACGCCGGGGAAATGTTCGCGTTCTGCACGTCGCTCCGCACCCTGGACCTCTCCGCCATGAAGGTGGATGGCGTGCGGTCCATGGACGGGATGTTCAGCCAGTGCGGGTCCCTGGAGACGCTGGTGCTCTCCGGGTGGCAGACCGGTGGCGCGGAAGACCTGAGCGGGATGTTTGAAGGCTGCGCTGCGCTTACGTCGCTGGATGTGTCGGGCTTCCGGACGCCCCTGGCGACGGACATGGCGCGCATGTTCAGCCACTGTGAGTCCCTGGCGCGGCTGGACGTGTCGGGCTTCCGGACGTCCCTGGTGACGGATATGACGGACATGTTCGCATTCTGCAAGGCCCTGACGGCGCTCGACGTTTCCGGGTTCGACACCGCCTCCGTGACCGCCATGGAAGGCATGTTCCGGTACTGCTGGAGCCTGGACACCCTGGACCTCTCCGCCTGGAACGTGTCCAATGTGACCGCCGCCGCCCGCATGTTCGAAAGCAACTACGCGAAGAGAATCTCCGTATCCGGCTGGCGGACGTCCGCCCTGCGGGATACGTCCTGTATGTTCTGTTACTGCATCCGGCTCTCGGACCTGGACCTGTCCTCCTGGGACTTCTCCGGGATCACAAAGGCGGATTCGATGTTTGAAAGCTGCGGGTTCCTGTCGGACGTGGGCTGCGAACCGGTGTTTTCGGAGGACTGCAGCGTGAAGGACATTTACCGGTACAGCGGGCTGGGCCGGTAAAGGCGCCGGCCGTCCCGGCTATTGACAGATAATCATTTCCGGCTTATAATGCTTATTGACATTCAGTGCGTGTCACGGACGAACGGAGGATCGTAAGATGTCAAATACGCTTGTACAGTTCCGGGTAGAGGAATCCCAGCGGCGGAAGGCGGCGGAGATCTGTGAGAAACTGGGCATTGACCTGCCCACGGCGCTCCGGATGTTTATCGCGCGCCTGATCGAGGAGAAGGGAATCCCTTTCCGCATGACGCTGGATCCCGGGACCGGGGAAAACCAGGAGGGCAGCGGGGCCCTGTAAACAGGAACAGAGAACGGCCGCAGGCGCGTCCCGTAAAGGGAGTGCCGGCGGCCGTTCTGTCTTAAAGTGGGTTATTCCGTCCGGAGCGCGATGACCGGGTCCTTCTTCGCCGCGTTCCGCGCGGGGATCAGGCCGCCGACCAGCGTGATCAGCATGCTGATGATGACCAGCGTGACCGCTGCCGGGACAGGCAGTGAAACCGTGAGGTCCGCGCTGTCCAGCAGCCGGTGCAGGATGGCGTTGATGGGGAAGGTCAGCAGGACCGAGATCCCCACGCCGATCAGGCCGGAAAACAGGCCCACCAGGATGGTCTCCGCGTTGAAGACCTCCGAAATGTTCCGCTTCGACGCGCCCAGCGCGCGGAGGATGCCGATCTCCTTCGTCCGTTCCAGCACCGAGATGTGGGTGATGATGCCGATCATGATGCAGGAAACGATCAGCGAGACCGCCACGAACGCGATCAGCACATAGGAGATCACATTGACGATGGTCGTCAGGGAGGAGGTCATCAGCGCCTCGTAATCCGTCTAGGTGATCGCGTGTTCCTCGTCCACGGACCGGTTATAGTTCGTGATGGACTCGGTGATGCGGTCCTTATCCTCGAAACTCTCCGCGTAGATGCTGATGGAGGAGGGGGTGTCCGTGTAAACCTTCCCGAACGCGGAGAGATTGTCTTCGTACGTGGGCGGGGTGGTGGCGAACGTGATGCCGCCG
>JAGDAW010000171.1 GCA_017959345.1 Lachnospiraceae bacterium
GCCGCCCGATCCGCGGATACGAAACGGGAAGACCCGGGCTTTCAGGGGCACGGCCGGAATACCCCCATTCCGGGTTGCATTGTCCGGGCAATCGTGCTATAACTTGCGTTGGAACCGACAAGGCGGGAGGCCTTGCGGAACCATCCCGAAACCGGACCCGTGCGAAAAGAAAGGAAGACCGGTATGAAGAACCTGTTCACGGTTATATTGCTCGCCGCCGTGCTGCTTCTGGCGGTACTGCTGCATTTCAGGTCTGAGAATCCGGATACCCGGCCCGTACCGGGACCGGGCGCTTCCGGGGAGGCATCGCCGGACGCCGGCAGCGCGCCCGCCACGGACGGGCACACGGCCGCCCCGGCGCCTTCGACCGTTCCTGAACCGTCGACCGTTCCCGAACCTTCGACCGTTCCCGAACTTCCGACTGCCCCGGAGCCGTCGACTGCCCCTGAGCCGTCGACCGTCCCCGAGCCTTCAACCGTTCCCGAACCGTCGACCGTCCCCGAGCCCCCGGAACCGCAGCCGACCGCGCCGCCGCCCACCGAACCGCCTACCGTGCCCCGTGAAGACGCGATGGTGCCGTATACCACGGCCGCCGCGTGGACCGGCGCCCCCGATGCGGCCGCCGGCGCCGCCATCCCGGTGCAGGGCGGCATCCGGATCCCCTCGTGGATCATCCAGGACCTGATCCCGGTCTCCGCGGTCAACCGGCCGGGTACGCCGCTTACCGCGATGAACGCGGTCGTCGTCCATTACACGGCGAGCGCGGGCGGGACGGCGAAGGGCGTCCGGGATTATTTCTACTGGCAGACGTATTACAGGAGCATCGGGGACCTGGAGAACTCGCCGGGCACCTCTTCCCAGTTCATCGTCGGCCTGAACGGCGAAGTCGTCCAGGTGGTGCCGCTGAACGAGGTCGCGTACGCGAACCGGTACCGGAACACGGATACCATCAACGTCGAGACCTGCCATCCGGACGCGAGCGGGATCTTTACGGACGCCACGTACCGGTCGCTGGTCCGGCTCTGCGCGTGGCTGCTCCAGGCCCACGGGCTGGAAGTGTCCGACAGGACGCTGATCCGGCACTATGACGTCTGGGAGAAGCCCTGCCCGCTGAATTTCGTCAACGACCCGCAGGCGTGGCAGGCTTTCAAGGAGAACGTAAGGCTTTATATGCTTCAGCATCCGGATATCGCGTCGGAGATGCCGTAAGGATTTCGGGCGTTTCGGAACTTTCTTTATAGGATCTAACAGCATCCGGATATCGCATCGGAGATGCCGTAAGGCACCGCATCCGGCCGTCCCCGGCATGCCATCCCATCCCTGTTTTTCGTGAAGACCCCCTTCCGCGGGGCTTCCGGGAAGCAGGGATTTTTCTTTTTGTCCCATACCTTTCCGGCCGCGTCATTCTTTTTGGGCGGAATTTCAAAGTCCCCCTGTTTTTTCGGGCCTTTTGATGCTATAATACCCAAAAAGGCCGGTCCGCCGGCCCCATCGGTGTGTCCGGGCGGGGAGCCCGGAAGAACAATCACAGAAGGAGGGAGAAGTGGCTTCCAAATTTCTACAGAGCATTCATGTGCCCCACCTGAAGAACACCCAGGATTCCAGGCCGGGGCGCCTTACGGACGTAAAAACCGTGACGATCCCCATGTCCATGCACATCGGCGCGCCCGCGAAACCGGTGGTGAAGGCGGGGGATCATGTGAAGATCGGGCAGCTGATCGGCGAACCGGGCGGTTTCGTGTCCGCACCGGTGCATGCGTCGGTTTCGGGTACCGTGAAGCGGATCGACGACATCCGGCTGTCGAACGGCGGCACCTGCCAGGCCGTGACCATCGAGTCGGACGGGCTGCTGGAGTTCGATGAACACCTGGCCCCGCCGGTGATCACGGACTTTGATTCCTTTATCCAGGCGGTCCGGGACAGCGGGGCGGTGGGCCTGGGCGGCGCCGGTTTCCCCACCAGCGTGAAGCTGAAGGTGGACCCCGCCCGGGTGGAGTACATGCTGGTGAACGGCGCGGAGTGCGAGCCTTACATCACATCGGATACGCATACCATGGTGGACAACCCTTACCGGATCTACGCGGGGCTGACGGCCCTGAAGCGTTTTTACCCGGACGCCCACATCATCATCGGCATCGAGAACAATAAAACGACCGCCATCGGGATCATGCGCCGGTACACCGACCATGTGGACAAGTGCGACGTCTGCGAGCTGCCGGCGTCGTACCCCCAGGGCGGCGAGAAAGTGCTGATCTACAACACCACGGGCCGGATCGTCCCGGAAGGGAAGCTCCCGATCGACGTGGGGTGCATCGTCCTGAACGCGACCACATTGTCCTTTATCGGGAAATACCTGATGACCGGGCAGCCCCTGACCACCAAGTGCATCACGGTGGACGGGTCGGCCGTGAAGGAACCGAAAAATGTCATCGCCTTCATCGGCACCTCCGTCCGGGACGTCGCGGAATTCGCGGGCGGCCTGAAGGAAGAGCCGAAGAAGGTGCTGTACGGGGGCCCCATGATGGGCCTGTCCATGCCGGACATGGACCAGCCGGTGCTGAAGAACACGAACGCGCTCCTGTTCATGGGGGAAGCGGACGCGGTGCTGCCGGAGCCGACCGCCTGCATCCGCTGCGGCCGGTGCCTGGACGCCTGCCCGCTGAAGCTGATGCCCACGGAGATGGAGCACGCGTGCGAGAACCGGGACATCGAGCGGCTGAAGAAACTGAAAGTGAACCTTTGTATGGAGTGCGGCTCCTGCGCCTATGTGTGCCCGGCGAAACGGAACCTGGTGGAGAGCCATAAACTCGCGAAACAGCTGTTGAGGGAGGCGGGCGTCCGATGAGCAGACAGATTTTAAGCGTATCCCCCCACATCCGGAGCGCGCGGACGACCCGCAGCATCATGCTGGACGTCATCATTGCCATGCTGCCGGCGCTGGCCGCATCCGCCATCCTGTTCGGCATGCGGGCCGTGTACCTGACGGTGATCTCCTCCGGCGTCTGCGTCCTCCTGGAGTTCCTCTGGGAGAAGCTCCTGAAGAAACCGGTGACGGTACAGGACCTCTCCGCGGTCGTGACCGGCATGCTGGTCGCGTTCAATGTGCCCGTGTCCATGCCCATATGGATGCTGGTCGTGGGCGACATCGCCGCCATCATCCTGGTCAAGCAGCTGTTCGGCGGCCTCGGGTGCAATTTCGTGAACCCGGCGCTCGTGGGGCGCCTGGTGATGATGTTCTCCTTCGCCACGGCCATGACCACATTTACCGGCTCGTCGGGCATCGTGGACGCCGCCGTCAGCGCGACGCCGCTGGCGGACCCCGCGTCCTACGGCTGGGACAGTTTCTTTACGCTGTTCCTGGGCGCCCACGGCGGCGCCATCGGCGAGACCTGCGCGCTTGCGATCATCCTGGGCGGCGTCTACCTCTGCGTGCGGAAAGTGATCAAACCGATCATCCCGCTGTGCTTCATCGGGTCCTGCCTGCTGTTCACGTTCCTGTTCGGCGGCGCGCACCCGGTGCTGCAGGTCTTTGAAGGCGGGCTGCTCTGCGGCGCGTTCTTCATGGCGACGGATTATGTGACGTCCCCCATTACGGACTGGGGCAAAGTGATTTTCGGCGTCTTCATCGGCTTCGTGACGGCGGTGATCCGCGTGTTCGGGAACTATCCGGAGGGCGTGACCTTCGCCATCCTTTTCGGAAATGTCCTCGTGCCCTATATCAATGAGCTGACCATGACGAAACCGCTCGGCGCCATCATCCCCGAAAAGAAGAAAAAGGAGGCGGCATCATGAAGAGTGAACTGTTTCGTGAAATGATCCGCCCGGTCCTCGTGCTCACCGTGATCTGCATCGCGGCGGCGGCGCTGCTCGGCGCCGTGAACGCGTGGACGGACCCGATCATTACGGAGAACGCGCGGGTGAAGGCGGAGGCGACCCGGAAGGAAGTCCTGCCGGGCGCGGGTTCCTTTACGGAAGTGCAGTGCGACCGCCAGGCGCTGGACATCACCGGGGCCTATAAGGAGGACGGCGGGCTCGGCTACGTCATCACCTCCTCCCACAAGGGATACGGGGGGCAGGTCGTCGTGACGGTGGGCATTTCGCCGGAGGGCGCCATCGTCGGCCTCAGCGCGGACGTCTCCACGGAAACGTCCGGCATCGGTTCCAAGGCCGGGCGCGAAGACTACATTGCGCGCTTCCTCGGGCTTTCCGGGAACTGCAATGCCGTGGATACCATTACGAACGCCACCTATTCCAGCACGGCCGTGAAGAACGGCGTGAACGCGGCGCTCGCGGCCTTTAAGGCCATCACGGGGGGAGGCAGCGGACAATGAACGAGAAACTGAAAATCTTTACAAACGGCATATTCAGGGAGAACCCGGTGCTGATCCTGCTGCTCGGGTGCTGCTCGGTGCTCGCGGTCTCCGTGACCGTCTCCGGCGCGCTCGGCATGGGCGCCGCGCTGACGTTCGTCCTGGTCTGCTCGAACGTCGTGATCTCCCTGCTCCGGAAGATCATCCCGGACAAGGTCCGCATCCCCTGCTACATCGTGGTCATCGCCACGTTCGTGACGGTGGTGCAGAGGGTGGTGGAGGCGTTCCTGCCGGAGCTCCATAAAGCGCTCGGCGTGTTCCTCGCGCTGATCGTGGTGAACTGCATCGTGCTCGGCCGCGCGGAGATGTTCGCGAGCCGGCGCAGCGTCCCGGACAGCCTGCTGGACGGGCTCGGGATGGGCATCGGCTATACCATGGTGATCGTCGGGATCGCCGTCATCCGCGAACTGGTCGGGAACGGTACGCTCTTCGACATCCGGATCATCCCGGAAGGGTTCCAGATCGGGATCATTTCCCAGACCCCGGGCGGGTTCCTGATGTTCGGCTTCGCCATCGCGCTGCTTGTGTGGTGCCTTGGGAAGAAAGGAAAGAAATTCGATCCCAGGATCGGCTGCGACGGGGCCTGCGGGTCCTGCGCCATGGGCTGCGCGAACCGGGTCTATGACCTGCCCGCCGGCCCGGATGCGGAGAAGAAGGAGGTGCAGTCATGACGGGTGCGGCGAAACTCCTGCTGATCGCGTTTTCCATGATTTTCACGGAAAACTATGTTCTGGTCCAGTTCCTCGGGATCTGCCCGTTCCTGGGCGTCTCGAAGAAGTTCGACTCCTGTATCGGCATGTCCGGCGCCGTTATTTTCGTCATGACGCTGGCCTCTGCCGTGACCTGGCTCATCTACACCTACGTCATGGTGCCGCTGGGCCTGACGTACCTGTCCACCATCATTTTCATCCTGGTGATCGCCGCCCTGGTGCAGTTCGTGGAGATCGTCCTGAAGAAGTTCATCCGGCCGCTCTATGACGCGCTGGGCGTCTACCTGCCGCTGATCACCACGAACTGCGCGGTGCTTGCCGTGACGCTCCAGAACGTCGGGGAGAATTATAATTTCCTCGAGTCCGTGGTCGACGGCCTGACCGCCGGCATCGGTTTCGGCCTTGCGCTGGTCCTGTTCTGCGGCGTCCGGAAGGCGCTGGAGATGGCGAAGCCGCCGAAGTCCTTCGAGGGGCTCCCGATCACATTGATCGCGGCGGCCCTGACCAGCATGACGTTCATGGGGTTCGCGGGCATCGCGGACCGGCTGTTCGGATAAGGAGGGAGGCAAGATGGGTCCTGTATTGATTGCTGTGGGCATCCTCGGGGCGATCGCCCTGGTCTGCGGCCTCCTCCTGGCGTTCGCGTCGAAATACATGTCGGTCCCGGTGGACGAATCCTTCGCGAAGATCCGCGCGTGCCTGCCCGGCGCGAACTGCGGCGGCTGCGGGTACCCCGGCTGCGACGGCTACGCGAACGCGCTCGCCGACGGGTCGGAAGAGAAGGTCAGCAAATGTACCGCCGGCGGGAACGCCGTGGCGGAAGCGCTCGCGGAAGCCTGCGGGCGGAGCTTTGAGGCCGTGGAACGGAAGACCGCGTACGTGCGCTGCAAAGGGGACTGCGCGGTGACTTCGAAGAACACGGATTACCAGGGCATGAAGACCTGTAAGGCCGTCCGCCTGCTCTACGGCGGGGACGGGGCGTGCCAGTACGGCTGCATCGGCGCGGGGGACTGCGCCGCGGTCTGCCCGGAGCAGGCCATCAACGTCGTCAACGGCGTGGCGCGCGTGAACGCGGACCGCTGCATCGGCTGCGGGCAGTGCG
This sequence comes from Lachnospiraceae bacterium, assembly GCA_017959345.1. Lineage (GTDB taxonomy): Bacteria > Bacillota > Clostridia > Lachnospirales > Lachnospiraceae > UBA1267. The sequence continues at coordinate 6,183 of JAGDAW010000171.1, forward strand.
CGGGCGCGTGCCCCCAGAAGATCATTTCCATGATCCCGGCGGAGACCTTCGTGAAGGTCACCTGCTCGAACAGGGACAAGGGCGCCGTGACGCGGAAGAAATGCACCGCCGGCTGCATCGGCTGCGGCCTCTGCGTGCGCAAATGCCCGCAGAACGCGATTAAGCTGGAGCAGAACCTCGCGGTGATCGACGACAGCCTCTGCGCCGGCTGCGGCCTCTGCAGGGACGCGTGCCCGCAGAAATGCATCCTGTAAAGGACAGCGCATCCAGAAGACATACGGGGGGCAGAACGTTTCCTGCCCCCTGATCCATGATGAGAACCGGGGACGGACATCCGCCTTCCCCCTGCCGGAGGCCTTTTGAAGAAGGACAAGAAACAGAAAAATGTGACCAAATATGTGGTGCTCGCGCTGGTGTTCCTCCTGATCCTCGTGGTGGCGATGACGATCGCGATCGTCCGCCAGGTGATCTCGGACGAGGAATACACCGGCATGTCCGCCGCGACATTGCCGATGCTCCGGATCACGTACCTGGACGGGTACCAGACGGACCTGCACGGGTATGCCCGCGAGATGGAGATCACCGCCATGCGGGATACGGTGGTGCCCGTCACCGCCGACCGCGTGCTGAACGTGACCCTGCTGCCGTACGGGAACCGGATCCGGAAGCTGGAGTACGAAGTCCGGTCGCTGGACGGCGGGAGCTACCTGGACGGCGGCACCGTGACGGAGTTCCAGACGTCGCAGGACGGGATCCCGCTCCGGCTGACGTTCTCGGACCTGCTCGTGTCCGGTACGGAGTACCAGCTTGTGATCCGGGTATCCGAGGATGAGCGGGAGACCCGCTTCTATACCCGGTTCCTGTACGCGCGGACGCAGTACACGGCGGAACTCCTGAAGTTCGTGAACGCATTTTCGGACGCGACCTACCACCCGGAACAGGCGGACCTGATCGTCAACTACATCCAGCCGGACGACTCCGTTTCGGACGCGGATTACTACTACGCGAACCTCCATTCCAAGTACGCCGTGCTGACGTACGCGAACCTGGACGTGGAGCGGCTGCCCGGGCAGACGTTCCGGATCACGGAACTCGAGCCCACCCAGGCGTCCGTGACGGTCACGTATTCCATCCGGATGAAGCTCGCGGAGGGGTGGCGGACCTGCACCGTGACGGAATTCTTCTGCGTGCGCTACCGGTCCGGGAACATTTACCTCCTGGACTATTTCCGGAAGATCACGGAGGACTTCGAAGCCCGCCTTTCCACACGCGAAAAGGGGCGTATCCTGCTCGGGATCGGGCCGGGGGACGCCCAGGTCGCCACGTCCCGGAACGGCGTCTATACCGCGTTCATCAACGGGCGCGAACTGTGGCTTTATAACACGAAGACAAATGCGATGACGCAGGTCTTCACCTTTTCGGATCCCGCGGACACCTCCCCGCGGAGCGGCTACACCCATCATAACATGCAGATCGTGAAGATCTCGGACGCGGGTGAGATCGACTACATGGTCTACGGCTATATGAACCGCGGGGCCTACGAAGGGGAGGTGGGCATCTGCTTCTACCGCTACAGCACGGAAAACAACGGCACCACCGGCCTGTTCTTCATGCCGGTGACCCAGTCGGAACAGATGCTGATGATGGACCTCGGCACGCTGGCCTACGTGAATACGCAGGACGTGTGCTATCTCCGGTACGGGGACGGCATCTACTCGATCGACCTGAAATCCGGCGAGTCGGTGGAGGTCTCCATCCGGGCGTACCCCGGCACCTACGCCATGAACGCCCTCGGAAATGTGGTCGCCTGGCAGGAAGGCGAAGACCTCAACTACCCGGAACGGCTCGTGATCCTGAACATGGATTCGCAGACCACCGCGGTCGTCTCGGCGGAAGACGGGGCCTACGTGAAGATCCTGAACTTCATCGGGGACGACATTATCTACGGCTTCGGCCGGCGCTCGGATTCGGTCATCGTGGCGAACGTGGACATGCAGCAGCTCCTGAACCGGGTGGTGATCGCGTCCACCGACGAGGGGCTTAAGATCCAGCAGGAGTATCCGGCGGACGGGTTCCACATCCTGGACGTGTCGGTCCTGTCAACAAGGGTCGAGATCGCCCGCGGCGTCAAGCGGGAAGACGGCACCATTGAGCTGATCGACCCGGACGTCCTGCTCCTCACACAGGACATTTCCCGGACCGCGGAGAAGAGCAAGGTCCTTTCCCGGACCACGAACCCCGGGAAGAAGGAGTACTATATCCAGATCAGCAGCACCACGAACATCGACTCCCAGTTCGCGGAGACCGTGCCCCGGTTCGAGATCCGGAAGAAAGTGCCGGAGATCCACCTGCTTCACAACCAGACCGGCGTCTATTACGTCTACGGGTACGGGTCGCTCCTGTATGTGGAATCCAGCATCAACCGCGCCATCAGCGAGGCCTACGAGGTCTTCGGCGTGGTGATCGACGAATCGATGAACACGCTCTGGACCCGCGGCACAAGGGACCTCGTGAAGAACCTGTCGATCCAGGCCTATGTGGCAGACGCGTCGGACGACGCGCTCGCGGCGGCCCTGAAGATCCTGTGCGCGCAGGAGGGCATCCAGCTGCCGCGGCTCGGGGAGGACCTGGAAGCGGGGAAGAGCCCGCTCGTCATCATCGACGCGGCCCTGGGGAAGGGCAGCGCGGTGAACCTCTACGGGTGCACCCTGCTGGAGACCCTGTACTATATCCACAGGGGCCATCCGGTGATCGCCGTGACGGGGGACCGCGAGGCGAAGGTCATCGTGGGCTATACGATCGACACGGTTTCCGTCTATGACCCGGAGACCGGGGAGACCAATGTGATGACGAACCGGGACGCGGAGAACTATTTCGGCAGCCACGGGGACGTGTTTATCAGTTACCAGTAGGCGCGCCCGGGAACGGGGCCAGCCGCTTTTAAAGGGCCGGGAAACCACGGACCCGGATGGAGGGACGGTATGGGTTATACCTTTTTCTTTGAATGGGAAGTCACGCTGATCGAGTGGCTCCAGCAGTGGGGCGGGCCGTATCTGACCGCGGCCATGAAGTTTTTCACCACCTTCGGGGAGAGCGTGATTATCGTCATCTTCCTGACATCGGTCTATTTTGTTTACAGCAAGGAAGCCGGGCGGCGGGTGATGGTCGTGAATTTCATCAACCTGGTCGCGAACCCCATGATGAAAAATGTGGTCATGAGGCGGCGCCCGTATTTTGACCATAAGGAGGTCGCGTGTCTTAAGCCTGTGGAAGAGGATTCGGACCTCTACGACATCTCGGCCCAGGGCTATTCCTTCCCGAGCGGCCATTCCTCCACCGCGGCTTCGTGTTACGCGGGGCTGGCGTATGAGATCCGGAAGCCCTGGGTGACGGTGCTCGCGGCCGTGGTGACGTTGCTCGTGGGCGTCTCCCGGTTCTATCTCGGGGTCCATTATCCCACGGACGTCCTGGCCGGCTGGGCGCTCGGCCTCATCCTGGTGTTCTGCATCGGCATCCTGGACAGGCGGGTCAAGCGCAAATGGATCCTCTACGCGGCGGTCATCCTGCTCTCCCTGCCGGGCTGGTTCTTCTGCGTCACGGAAGACTTCTATACCGGTTTCGGCATGAACCTCGGCGGTTACCTGGGGTTCCTTTTCGAGGACCGGTTCGTCCGTTTCCGGGTGACCCGACACCCGGTCCGCGCGGTCGTCCGCGTCGTCATCGCCCTGGGGCTGTTCGTCGGCCTGAACGCGCTGATGAAGCTCCCGTTCCCGGAAGCCGTGCTCACCGGGACGGATTTCGCGGCGCACCTGGTCCGCGCGAGCCGCTATACGGTCTGCGTCTTCCTGATCCTCGGCGTATACCCCCTGTGTTTCCGTTTCCTGGACAGGAAAGAGGAAGAGAAGCGGGCGGCAGAGCAGGAGGAGGCAGAGAACCGGGAAGCAGGCCAGGCATAAACCCGGCCTGCCCGGAAAATGTGTTTCAGAACGGGGCGCGGCCGCGTGCGGCCGCGGTGAAAGGGAGGCGGACGTCTCCCTTTTTCGTCCTTCCGGACCATGCAATGCGCGTGCGGGACGGCCGGTTTCCGCCTGCCGTCTGCGGGCACATTTGCCGCGCCCCGGGTGCGGCCGCCGGAGATTTTTCAAAAACCCCCTTGATTTTTTCCGGGACTCCCGTTATAGTGTAGGACTGTATGCTTTCGAAAGGGGAAGAAGTATGCCGAATAAGCTGATTATCGTAGAGTCTCCCGCAAAAGTCGCGACCATCCGGAAGTTCCTGGGATCGGGCTATGACGTGGAAGCTTCCCAGGGCCATATCCGGGATTTGCCGAAGAGCACGCTCGGCGTGGACCTGGAACACGGTTTTGAACCGAAATACATCACGATCCGCGGCAAGGGCGAGATCGTCAGCGCGCTGAAAAAGGCCGTGAAGAAGGCGGACCGGATCTATCTCGCGACCGACCCGGACCGGGAAGGGGAAGCCATTTCCTGGCACCTGAGCGAGGCGCTGGATATGGACGGGAAGGACGTCTGCCGCATTACCTTCAATGAAATCACGAAGGACGCCGTCAAACAGGCGCTGAAGTCGCCCGGCGCGATCAATATGGACCTCGTGAACGCGCAGCAGGCGCGGCGCGTGCTCGACCGGGTCGTCGGGTACGAACTGAGCCCGGTGCTCTGGAAGAAGGTGAAGGGGAAACTCTCCGCCGGGCGCGTGCAGTCCGCGGTGCTCCGCATGGTCGCGGACCGGGAGAAGGAGATCCAGGCCTTCGTGCCGGAGGAATACTGGAACCTGACGGGCACGTTCCTCCTGGACGGGGATTACCCCGTTGATGCCGAGTACACCGGCCGGGACGGCCGTAAGGAGACGCTGTCTTCGCAGGAAGAAGCGGACCGGGTGCGGGCGGACGCGGAGCGCGCTTCCTTCCGGGTCTCGGAATACGCGAAGGCGTCCCGTTCGAAGATGCCGCCGCTCCCGTTCACCACGTCGTCCCTCCAGCAGGAGGCCTCCGTGCGGCTGAACTTTTCCACACAGAAGACCATGCGGATCGCGCAGACGCTCTATGAAGGCGTCCGGGTGACGGGCCGCGGCTCGATGGGCGTCATCACCTACCTCCGTACGGATTCCACGAGGATCGCGGAGGAGGCGGACCGCGCGTGCAAGGCCTACATTGCCGGAAGATACGGGGAAGGCCACGTCGGCGCCGGCACGGTGAAGAACAAGGGCGCCGCGCAGGACGCGCACGAGGCCATCCGGCCCGCGGACGTGACGCTGACCCCGGAGATGCTGAAGAGCGACCTCGGCCGGGACGAGTTAAGGCTGTACACCCTGATCTGGAAGCGGTTCGTGTCCTCCAGGATGAAGCCCGCCGTGTTCGATACCGTCAGCGCGAAGATCGAAGGGGACGGGCTCCAGTTCTCCGCGTCCACGTCGAAGCTCGGGTTCCCGGGCTACATGCTGGTCTACGGGAACGACGAGGAGAAGGTCTCCGGGGAGACGAACCTGGCCCACTGGCGCGAAAATGCGGACGTTTCCCTGGACCGCATTTCCGGGGAACAGCATTTCACGAAGCCGCCCGCGCATTACACGGAAGCGCACCTCGTGCGCGCCATGGAAGAAGCGGGGCTCGGCCGGCCGTCCACCTACGCGCCGACCATTACGACGCTCCTGGGGCGGCATTACGTCACCCGGGAGGGCAGGAACATTTACATGACGGAGCTCGGCGAGGCCGTGAACAGCCTTATGGAGACGTCCTTCCCGGACATCGTGGACATCGGGTTTACGGCGCAGATGGAGAAGGAGCTCGATGAAGTCGCCGAGGGCACGAAGGACTGGCACGACGTGATGCGCGCCTTCTACCCGAACTTCGAGGCGGAAGTGAAGAAGGCGGAGCAGGAGCTCGCCCGCGTGAAGGTGGAAGACGAGGTTTCGGACGTGGTCTGCGACCGCTGCGGCCGGATGATGGTCTATAAATACGGCCGGAACGGCCGGTTCCTGGCCTGCCCCGGTTTCCCGGAGTGCCGGAACACCATGACCATCCAGGAGACGGCGGACGTGCCGTGCCCGCGCTGCGGGAAGGCGCTGATCATCCGGCGGACGAAGAAGGGCCGCCGCTTCTACGCCTGTGAAGACGCGGACTGCGGGTTCACGTCGTGGTCAAAGCCGAAGGCCGGGGGAACCGTCCCGGCGGAGGCGGAGTAAGCGCGCCCCGGCAGCGGTGCGGGATCATAAAAACATACATTTTTCACCGGGGTGTCAAGTAAAAACACTTGACACCCCGGTTTTTCTGTGTTAAGATGTGCGCTGTTTGCGGATCAGACAGGGCGGAATCCTGCCAGGGGGGCGGTCATGGAAGAAATTCTTGAAAAAACCCTATTGTTCGACTTCTACGGGGAGCTGCTGACCGACCATCAGCGCGCCTTCTATGAGGACGTGGTGTTTAACGACATGTCCCTTTCCGAGGCGGCGGAGGTCTACGGGATCACCCGGCAGGGGGCGCATGACCTGTTAAGGCGGTGCGACCGGATGCTGGAAGGGTATGAGGCCCGCCTGCACCTCGTGAGCCGGTTTTCGAACCTCCGGCGCATTACGCGGGAGATGGGGGCGCTCTTGGACAGCGGGGACACCGGCAGCGGGACCTTCGAAGCGCTGAAAGGGAAATACAGCGAACTGCTCGCCGAGATCTGACCCGCGCCGGTGCCCGTCCGGGCAGGGGACGGTTTCCTTCCGCCGGTATCCCGGGCGGGGAAGCCCTTAAGGAGAATACAGATGGCTTTTGAAAGCTTAAGCGAAAAATTTCAGAATATATTCAGGAACCTCCGGGCGAAAGGCAGCCTCACGGAAGCGGACGTGAAGAACGCCATGCGGGAGGTCAAGCTCGCGCTGCTGGAAGCGGACGTGAATTTCAAGGTCGTGAAGCAGTTCGTGGGCACCGTCACGGAGCGGGCCGTCGGCGAAGACGTCATGCACGGCCTGAACCCCGGGCAGATGGTCATCAAGATCGTGAACGAAGAGATGACGCGCCTGATGGGCAGCGAAGTGAAGGGGCTCACCCTGAACCCGGGCAATGAAATGACCGTGATCCTGCTCTGCGGCCTCCAGGGCGCCGGCAAGACCACCATGGCCGCGAAGCTCGCCGGCATGCTGGTCCGGATGGGGAAGCGCCCGCTGCTCGCCGCGCTGGACGTCTACCGCCCGGCCGCCATCCGGCAGCTGGAGATCAACGGTGAGAAGGTCGGCGTGCCCGTCTTCCAGATGGGGGACCGGAACGCGCCCGCGGACATCGCGAAAGCCGCGGTGGAACACGCGAAGAACCAGAACCAGAACGTACTGATCCTGGACACGGCCGGACGCCTCCACGTGGACGGGGACATGATGGCGGAACTGAACGCGATCAAGCGCGCCGTCACCGTGCATGCGAC
>JAGDAW010000172.1 GCA_017959345.1 Lachnospiraceae bacterium
CGCCGAGCTCCATCCGGATGCACCGGATGCCCGTGACGAAACCGTTCTTCGGGTCCCTGGGGTCCTCCGGGTTCCGGTAGCCCAGGATCTCCACCGGGTTGCAGAGGAGGCGGAAATCGATGCCCTCTTCCTCCGCGTGTTCCACTTCTTCCCTTCTCGCGGGCAGTTCTTCCATGGAACGCCTGTAGACAATGTATACGTGCTCCGCCCCGAGCCTCAGCGCGGTCCGCGCGGCGTCCATGGCCACGTTCCCGCCGCCGACGACGGCGACGCACCCGCCCTTCATGATGGGGGTGTGCGGATGCTCCTGGTACGCCTTCATCAGGTTGCTCCGGGTCAGGAATTCATTTGCGGAATAGACGCCCTTATAGGCTTCCCCGGGAATGTTCATGAAGTTCGGGAGGCCTGCGCCGGAGCCGATGAACACCGCTTCGTACCCGGCTTCAAACAGCTCGTCGACCGTCAGGGTCTTCCCGATGATGACGTTCGTCTCGATATCCACCCCGAGGTCCTTCAGGGTCTCCACTTCCTTCGCCACGATGGCTTTCGGGAGCCTGAATTCCGGGATGCCGTAGACCAGCACGCCGCCCGCGGTATGCAGGGCTTCGTAAACGGTCACCTTATAGCCTTTCTTCGCCAGGTCCCCGGCGCAGGTCAGGCCGCTCGGGCCGGAACCGACGACGGCCACCTTATGGCCGTTCCATTCGGGGGCAGCGGCTTTCTCCGCGGCATGGGCGTTATGCCAGTCCGCGGCGAACCGCTCCAGCCGGCCGATGCCGACGGCTTCGAATTTCCGCGCGAGGGTGCAGACGCTTTCGCACTGCGTCTCCTGAGGGCAGACCCGTCCGCAGACCGCGGGCAGGGAAGAGGTGTTGCTGATCACCTGGTAGGCGCCCTCGAAGTCCCCGTCTTTCATCTTCCGGATGAAGTCCGGGATGCTGACGTTCACCGGGCAGCCGGCGACGCAGGGCCGCGTCTTGCAGTCCAGGCAGCGCTTCGCTTCCTCCACCGCCACTTCCGCGGTGTACCCGAGCGCCACTTCGTCGAAGTTATGGGCGCGGACTTCCGGTGCCTGTGTGGGCATGTCGTGTTTCTTCGGAATAATGGCCATGATCCCCTCCTTATACGCCCCTGAAGAGATTACAGGTCTCTTCGTATGCCTGGCGCTCATACTCCATATACATCCTGCCTCTGGACATGGCTTCGTCGAAATCGATCTCGTACGCGTTGAAATCCGGCCCGTCCACGCAGGCGAACTTCGTGACCCGCCTGCCGTCCTGCACCAGGGTGATGCGGCAGCCGCCGCACATGCCCGTGCCGTCGATCATGATGGGGTTCATGGACGCGGTGACCGGGACGCCGTAGGGCTTCGCCGCGAGCGTCACGAATTTCATCATGACCAGGGGCCCGATGGTGATGATCATATCAAACCGTTCGCCGGCTTCCAGCATCTCTTTAAGGGGGACGGTCACATTTCCCTGGCGGGCATAGGAGCCGTCGTCCGTCATCACCGTGAGCCGGTCCGAGCAGGCCCTGAACTCGTCTTCCAGGATCAGCAGGTCCCTGTTCCGGAAGCCGATGATGCTGGTCACTTCCGCCCCGAGCCTGTGGAATTCCTGCGCGACGGGCATGGCGATGGCGCAGCCGACGCCGCCTCCGACGATACAGACCTTACGGATGCCTTCCGTGTGGGTGGGCATGCCGAGCGGGCCCGCGAAATCCTGTATGGATTCTCCCTCCTCCTTATGGTTCAGCAGGGCCGTCGTGGCGCCGACGATCTGGAAAATGATCTTCACGGTGCCGGCTTCGGGGTCCGTCCCCGCGACGGTCAGGGGGATCCGCTCCCCTTCTTCATCGACACGCAGGATAATAAACTGTCCCGGCTTCGCTTTCCGGGCTACGAGCGGCGCTTCGATCTCCATCTGCGTCACTGTGGGATTCAGCACTTTCTTTCTGACGATCCGATACATGGTGATGCTCCTTTCCGACGCTGAAACAACGCGTGCATTTCGATATATTTTACCACAGTCTCCCTGTCCTGACAAGGAAAATTTGACCGCGGAAAATCGTAAAAAGACCCATGCCGGACGGCACGGGTCTTCCTCACGCAAATTCAGTTTTCATCTTCCGGCGGTACAGGCAGTCCGCGCTGTCTCCGGCATCCTGCCGCCCACCATTTTGGGCATAAAAAAGAGCGCGAGACGGGGATCGAACCCGCGAACTCCTCCTTGGCAAGGAGGCGTAGTACCACTCTACTACTCGCGCATGCAAGAGATATTATACACACCTTTCGGAAAAAGTCAAGCACTTTTTTTCGAAAAATGCCCAGAGCCGGAATCGAACCAGCGACACATGGATTTTCAGTCCATTGCTCTACCAACTGAGCTACCTGGGCAAAAAAACGAACCGCCGGCCATGCCGGCGACCGGGGTCGAACCGGTACGAGTATCACTACTCACGGGATTTTAAGTCCCGGGCGTCTGCCAGTTCCGCCACGCCGGCAATGCCGTGCTGTACGCACTGGACTTCTTTTCAGGGAAAATGGGCGGAGGTGGATTCGAACCACCGAAGCATTACGCAGCAGATTTACAGTCTGTCCCCTTTGGCCACTCGGGAATCCGCCCGCAAAACCCTGACAGGGAGATATACTATCACAGCGCCGGGAAAAATGCAAGCACTTTTTTCAGAAACTTTATCTTTTTTTACAGGCCTCCCGGACGCCGCGCTTCCGCCCCGGATCCTGCTGTTTCCCGCCCTCCCCCGGGGGTCTCAAAAAGCCGGGGGATCCCCCCGGAAGCAGCGCTTCCCGAAAGAAATCCCCCGGCATTCCGGCCGTTTTTTTAAGTGTTTTTCGTTACGCCTTCTTTGAAAGCGTGCAGAACGCGCCGATCGCCGTCACCAGGGTCGCGGCCATATACATCACGATGCTCACGACGCCCAGCCAGGTCGCCCGCTCCGCCGGGGCGTACCCTTTCTCCAGGTCGGAGAACAGCACCGTGCCGAACACGTCGGATTTGCCCATGATCATCTGGTACACGCAGAATGCCAGCGCGATGACCATCAGGAAGACCATGACGGTGACAAACACATTGTCCCCGCGGCTCCGCGCGATGAGGAGGATGCCCGCGCACAGCAGGACCGCCGCCAGCGTCAGCAGGGCGACCATCGGAAGCTCCTTCATCCCGAAGCCTTCACCGGTACAGCTGATCAGGGCCACAAGCAGCGCAAGCACCCCGATCGCGGCACCCGCGGCGACGAACCAGGCGGGAACCGTCAGTTTTCTCGTATTTTCAGCCATTTCAGTCACGCTCCTTCTTGTTGTTCTTCGCTGCGGCGATGGCGTAAAGCACCAGGGCGATCAGCGTCAGGGCAGCGGATGCGGCGATGCCGACAATGTAGGCCATCCGCCACCAGGTCATGTTCCAGACCGTATGGGTGGAGGTATTGACCGTATTCATGAAGCTGGAATTCGCGAACACATACATCTTCTGGTGGCAGACTTCCTTCATCGCCTTCAGGAGTTCCGCGTCATAGCGGAAGAACTCCACGTCCTTGTAAGGATCGATGTCGTCCGATTCCGTACGCCAGTCGTAGCCGCCGAGGCCCGCCAGGAACGCCTGCGGCATCAGGTCCAGGTCGTCCTTCAGGTCGGAGACAATGTAGCCGTTGTAATTCCACTCGCCCGCCAGGATCCCGGACAGGAGGCCTTCATTCACGGTGCACTCGATGCCGCCGAGCTTCGAGAAGGACGTCATGACGCCGAGCATGCCGGCGTCTTTCTCCGCCGTGTCGTACTTGGACGCCTCGAAGGGGATCTGGAACGCGCGGAGTTCGACCTCACGGGCGCGCTGTTCGGTCATGAAGGTGCCGACGCCGGAGCGGTGCATCTCCTGGTCGTTGAACGCGAAATGCTTGGCCGTTACGATGCCGCCCTTCGCGATGGCGCCCATGGCCGCTTCCATGGTGATGACGCCGGTCAGGACCGGGTCTTCGGAGTAATACTGCTCGCTCCGGCCGTTGTACGGCGTCCGGTGGGTATTCGCGCCGGGCAGCCACATCATGGGCTTGCCGCCCAGGATGGCGTCGTTGGCCAGGATCCGGCCGTATTCATGCGCGATCTCGGGGCTGAACGTACAGCCCACCACGCAGAACGCGGGGAACGTGCCGAGGGTGTAGGAACCTTCGGGTTTCGAAATGCCCCACGGGGCCGGGTTCTTGGTCTCTTCCGTGACCCACACCGGGGTGCCGGGGCCGTTCTCGGCGTAGCTGCCGATCGGGAAGTTCAGCGAGTCGATGGCGGCAAATCCGCGGCCGGACTTGATCGCGAACAGGACCGTCTCTTCGAGGCTCATGGCGTCCACGACCTCGGGCCACCGGTAATCGTCAAACGCGGCGCCCTTCATGTCGGCGAACTTGAGGTCCGTCTTCTGGTCGAACTTCACCGCGGCGAGGGCGTCCGCGGAATCCGGGTTCTCCTTCGTGTGGTAATCGATGACCTTCCCGCTGTAGTGCTGCACCATCAGGGCCGGGGCGGTCATATTTTCATAGGTCTTCGGGAATGTGCCCGCCCAGTCCTGGCGGGACAGCATCTTTACCTTCCCGGGCTCGTAATCGTTCCAGTCGGAATACTTCAGCTGGTTCGTGATCTCCACGCCGGCTTTCGACAGGCTGAAGGTGAACGCGTCCACCGTCCCGTTCCTGGCGGTGTCATAGGTCCATTTCACGGCCGCTTTCGCGTTCCCGTTGTAATCCATGCCGTCGGAAGTGGTCTTCCCCTGGGCGGCGAGGATGTTGTTCAGCGCGTCATGGGCGCCGTTGCCGACCGCGAAGTAGTACTGGTCGCTGTTCTCCATGATATAGGTCTTCGCGCCGAATTCGTCATAGGAGGCCAGGTTCTGCAGGTCCGCGTCGACGGTGACCGTCACGCTCTGGCCCGGCTGGATGACGTCGGTCTTCTCGAAGTTCAGGAGCTGGACCGCGCTCTTCTCCACCAGGTTCTTTTTGTCATAGTCCGTGTAGGGCGCCTGTCCGTAGATCTGGACGGACGTCTTGCCCGCGACGGAACCGGTGTTCGTGACCTTCACCGTCACATGGGCGATCTGCTCGTGGGCGGATTTGTCCCAGGTCACGTTCTCGATGGTCTTCTCAAATGTGGTGTAGGAAAGGCCGTAGCCGAAGGAATAGACGACTTCTTCCGCGTAATTCCAGCCGGACTTCGAGTCTTCGTAAATGCCGGTCGAGTCCGTCTTCACGGACGCATTGCCCTGTCCGAAGACCGCGTCATAGTAACGGGTCTCGTAGTAGCGGTAGCCGACGTAGATGCTCTCGGCCTCGATCACATAGTGGGTGAAGCCCGGGTCGGTGCCGCGGGTGCCGACGCTGGACGTGTCCTGGCGGACGATCTGGTCCGCGTTCGATAGCTCATAGTGGCCCATGTTCCGCATGGCCGGGGAGGACATGGAGTTCCGGGCGTAGGTGTCGTACAGGCCGCCGGAGGGGTTCGCCTTACCGGCCAGCAGGTTGCCGAGCCCGTACGCGCCGAACGTGGCGGTGTGGCCGATCCACATGATGGAATCGATCTCCGGATCATCCTGGAGTTCGCCGAGTTCCATGGGGGAAACGGTGCTGATCAGGACGATGACCTTGTCGAAATTCTGCTTCGCCACGGAAAGGAGGTCGCGCTCGTTCGTGGACAGCGCCAATGCGTTCCTGGAGCCGACGCCTTCCTTCACGCCTTCCGCGCCGGGTCTGTAGTCGGCGCCTTCGCCGTTGCCGCGGCCCAGCACGACGATGGCCGCGCCGGAGTATTCCTTAAAGCTCTCCTTATAGTCGGCGTTCGCGTCTTCCAGCTTCTGCGGGGCGGTCTCCGAGGGATCGTACTGGAAATCCAGCGTCTTGTTGCTGGCCCATCCGGGGGACGGGTTGGAAATCCGGAGCCCGCCGTAGATCTCCTTCACCACCGGGTTGACCACCAGGCCCGCCTGCTCCATGCCGGCGACCGGCGTCACCGTGGCGCCGCCGCGGCCGCCTCCGGCCGCCGAGTAGCCGCGGTTGCCGAGGACCGTGATCTTCGTGCCGGCCGCGAGCGGCAGGGCTTTGTTCTCGTTCTTCAAAAGCACGCTGCCCTCTTCCTGGATCCGGGTCGCGAGCGCCTTATGGACGGCCTCGTCTTTCGCCATGTCGAGCTTGCCGTCCGTCAGGAAGTCGCTGTCCGGGATGAACGCGGTATACAGGCTGCCGTCATCCTTCTCCGAAACGATCAGCTGGCTGTTTGTCTTAAACGTCTGGTCCACCATGGTCCGGTTCTCTTCCAGGACGGAAGAAGCCAGGAGGCTCATGATCAGGAGGAAGGCAAACACACAGGCGAGACCTCTGTAGAGATTCGGTTTCTTAAACATGTTTTTTCTCCTTGCATTTTTCGCTTTTTTCTTTCTGCGCACGCGGCCCGTCCTGCCCCGGATCCGGCCGGCGATCCATAAGCCCGGCAGCCCGCCGTGCGTCTTTTCCGGTGTCATTATAGGAAATCGCCATGAAAAAAAGGCGGTTTCAGAATAAACCGCCTTTTTTCAGCACAGAACGCTTATCTTAAACTGTAAAACCGTTTCCGGGCTGTGATCCGCAAGTCAGGCCGCCCGGTCCCTGCACAGGTATACGCTCAGCCGGAACACGTCCCCTTTCGCCGTTACGGAGAGCCCGCCCGCGTATTTTTCGGCGATCAGCTTCATGCTCTTCATGCCGTACCCGTGGTATCCCGGGTGGTCCGTCTTCGTGGTCTCCGGAAGGCCGTCCGCCATCCGGAGGGTGCCGTCGAAATAGTTCGTGAACGTGGCGAAGATCAGGTCTCCCCGCTCCTCGACGGAGACGCCGATGACCCGCTTCTCTTCTTCCAGACCCTCCGCCGCCTCGATCGCATTGTCAATGGCGTTGCCGAACAGCGAATACAGGTCCATGGTCTTCATGAAGGACAGGGACGCGCAGTTCCCGGAGAAGGTCAGGGTGATGCCCTTCATCCTGCAGGACAGGCTTTTCTCCATCAGGAGGACGTCCAGGGCGTCGTTCCCCGTCTTGATGGCGCTCTCGTAAATGTTGATGTCCTCGCTCAGGCTCTCCAGCGCCTCCCTGGGGACGGACGCCTCGTACCCCGCAAGCCGGTGCCGCAGGTCGTGGAGCTTGATGTTGATGGAGTCCATGGCGTTCTTTGAGAGCGCGTACTGCTTCTTCTCCTCCCGCCGCACGAATTCGATGGCCGCGGTCTCCCGCTCCGCGGTCTTCAGGCGGTGCAGGAAAAACTGGATGTACAGCGCCAGCAGGCAGCAGACGATCGAATAGATGCTCCCGGTGATGCTCCGCTGCTCCCCGAATACGCCGTAAAGCCGGGTGAGCCCGATGCAGATCAGGATCGTCACGGCGGAGACCGCATGGAAACGGACGTCGCTGTTCCGGTAACACTCGTGTTTCGCGGCGTAGCGGCCCATCGTCAGGAAAAACACCAGGTAAACCAACGGCATGACCGTCAGTTCGAACAGCCGGTCTGCCGGCAGGAAACCGGACGGGAGCCCGGACAGC
>JAGDAW010000173.1 GCA_017959345.1 Lachnospiraceae bacterium
ATGGCGCCGCCCGTCAGTTCAAAGCTCCCGGAGTTGACGAAGACGCCGCCGCCCTTCACCTCTGCCGTATTCTCGGTGATGCTGCCGCCGGACATGGACAACGTCGTACCGCTGCCGCCGCCGAACCACACGCCGCCGCCGTTGTTGGACGCGGTATTCCCCGTGACGCTGCCGCTCCGGACGATCACGGAACCGGACCCGTCCTGGGCGATCCCGCCGCCGTTCCGGGACGTGTTGTTTTCGACGGTGCCCCCGTCCAGGACAAACACGCTCCCGCTCCCGGAGACGTACACGCCGCCGCCCGAAGTCCTGGCGTGATTGCCCGCGATAGTGCCGCCGTTCAATGTGAACTGCCCGCCGGCCTTAACGCGTACGCCGCCGCCGGCGCCTGTGCTGTTCCCGCCGGTGATGGTCCCGTTCCCGGTGACCGTCAGTGTTCCGCTGACGATGAACACGCTCCCGTTCGCCGTCTCCGCCGCCAGCCCGCGGTCAACCGTATAGCCGTTGAGGTCCAGGACGACCGTCCTCTGGGCGGGCACCGTCAGGGCTTCATCTCCCTGCCCGGCGGTCACATTGCTCCCGAGGGTCACGATACCGCCTTCGTCCAGGGCCGCCTGCAGCTCCGCCCAGGTGGTCACCGCCGCCGCGTCCTGCGCCAGTGCCGCAGTGGGCAGCAGGCTCAGCACCATGCTCAGTGCCAGCAGGATGGCCAATGCTTTTCTGAATTTCATCTTCGTTCCTCTATTCGTTTCATTTATCCGTATACAGCGGCTTCATCGACCGGGAAGACGCCGAATTCATATCCGGCCGCCCTGGCCTGGTCGATAAAGGACGCCAATGCGTTCGTATTGCTCTCAGAGACCGCGTGCAGCAGGTACACGCACCCGCTGCCCATATGCGACAGGCAGCGGTTCAGCGTCTGTTCGACAGACGGCTGGTCCGTCACCACGTAATCCCGGTGCGCGTAGCTCCAGAAGACGGAGGTGTACCCGTAATTCGCGAGGGCCGCCATGGTCATGTCGGAGGCTTCCCCCTCCGGGAAACGGAACAGCTTCATCGTGTAGCCGAACCGGTCATAAATCAGCTTGTGCAGCGTGGTGAAGTCGTCGATGAACGACTGGAGGCCGTGCGTGTCCACGTATTTCGGGTACCCGCCTTCCGGATGGCGGCAGGTGTGGTTCCCGAGGATGTGGCCTTCGTCGATCATGCGCCGGATCAGCTCCGGGTTCGTATCATAGAACTGCTTCGTAAGGAAAAAGACGGCTTTCACCTGCTTCTGCTTCAGGATATCCAGGATCGCCGGGGTGAAACCGTACTCGTACCCCTCGTCAAACGTCAGGTACAGGAGCTTCTGCGTGGTCTTGATCCGGTAAATGGCCGTCAGGTCCGACGGCCGCCGCCCCTGCCCCGCGAAGGCATCGATTTCGTTCTGGTGGCCGGCGCGGTAGGCGCCGCTCTCGTACCAGAGGCAGCCGTTCGTGATGCCGTATTCATTCCGGTCGTCCCAGTTGCATCCGTAGGGGATCGAGCGGTTCGACAGAGCGAACAGGTTCGGGAAGTAGCCGCTATTGGTCAGGACGCCGTTGTCCGGCGCGGGGCCGGGTTCAGGGGTCTCCGGGTACTCGGGGACCGCGGGCTCCGTGGGGATCTCAACCGTATACCCCCGGTTCCGGATGTCATCCAGCAGGTCCGGAAGGATCCCGGCCGTGGACGGGTTCCCCGCGTTCAGGAAATAGATGGCGCCGGGATGGAGCTGCTGCTCCAGCGCGCGCAGATACCGGGCATCGTCCGGGGCCGCCGTCTCCGAGACGTCCTCATAGGCGGCGCTGTAAAAATACAGTTCATACCCCATCCGGGTGACCAGCGCGACGGCGCGGTCGGTGAACACGCCGTGCAGGTACATGAACTTCGTCATTGTGTAACCGAGACGGGTTTTCACGAGGTTGTGGAGGTTCATGATGTCTTTTTCCTGGTCCTCCAGCCCGTAGATAGCGAGGCCGTTGTCCGGCGAACTCGCCCCGAGGGAACCCAGTTCATGCCCTTCCTGAAGAATCCGCGCGCACACATCGGCGTGCTTCGAGACGAAATCGTACTTCGTGAAAAAGATGGCCTTCAGGTTCCGCGCTTTCAGATATTCCAGGATCTGCGGCACGCAGGAAGCGTCATTTTCCATACAGAAGCAGAGCGTCGCCGTATCCCGCTTCATATCCGTGAAAACCCGCACGTTGTCGAAACGCTCGTAAAACTCCCAGGCAAGGCCGCACAGGTCATCCGGCTGGTTCTTCCCGTTGCGGGTCCCGCTTACCGTAAAGGTGCGATGCTCCGCGGAGTAGTTCGCCTGGACCGCGTGCAGTTCATCCGCCGTCAGCCGGCGGATTTCCGGGGTCTCAGGCTCCGGCGGATCCTCCGGGTGCGCCTCTTCGACCGGCTTCCAGACGGCATACAGCGTCACGTCCTCTTCCGGGGCAAACGGGAACACAAGAAGCGCCGTCCCGTCCTGCGTCAGGCTCCACCCCTCAAACGAATAGCCTGCCCGCTCCGGGACGGCCGGCATCTCCA
>JAGDAW010000174.1 GCA_017959345.1 Lachnospiraceae bacterium
CGGGAACTCGCGTTCCTGACCGCGCACAGCATGCTCCACCTGATGGGGTATGACCACATGGAGGAAGCGGACGCGCGCCTCATGGAACAGAAACAGGAAGCGATCCTTGAACAGGTCGGGATTACCCGCGACACGGAAGACGGGGAGGCATTATGAGCCCAGCAGGCAGAAATCAGAACAATTACCTGGTCCACGGCGGCATTTTAGCCGTCGCTTCGGTGCTGGTCCGGCTGATCGGCATGATCTACCGGGTCCCCATGGCGAATATCATCGGGTCGGAAGGCAGCGGCTATTACGCGCACGCGTATTCGGTGTACAACATCCTGCTCCTCCTGTCCTCCTACAGCCTGCCCCTCGCGGTGTCAAAAATGGTCAGCGCCAGGGTCTCGGCAGGGCGCTGGCGGGAGACCGGCCGCGTGCTGACGGTCGCGATGCTGTTCGGCACCGCGATCGGCGCCGTATTCGGCCTGATCTGCTGGTTCGGCGCGGACTTCTTCTGCACGAAGGTGCTGAACGCCCCCATGGCCGCCGTCCCGCTCCGCTGGATGGCGCCGACCGTCTTCATTATGGCGGTGCTCGGGGTGCTGCGGGGCTTCTACCAGGGCTTCCAGACCACGATCCCCACGGCCATTTCCCAGATCCTGGAGCAGATCGTCAATGCGTTCGTGTCCGTCGGGATGGCCGCCGTGCTGTTCCAGTACGGGACGGAGCTTTCCGCGTCCACCGGGGTCCGTGAATACGCCGCGGCTTTCGGCGCCGCGGGCGGCACCATCGGTACGGGCGCCGGCGCGCTGACGGCCCTCCTGTTCTGTGCCGTCGTCTTTTTCTTCTTCCTGAAGCGGCTGACGGCGAACATCCGGAACGACGGGCATACGAAGGTCCGTACCTTTCAGAAGCTCTTTACGATCCTGATGGCGACCGCGGTGCCGGTTATTTTATCCACGGCGGCCTACAACTGCATCGACCTGATCGACGCCGGCATTTTCAATGCGCATATGGCCGGACGGGGCTTCGCGGCGGAGGCCTATTCCGCGACCTGGGGGGATTACAGCAACGCGTTCCTCCTCCTCGTCCACCTGCCCGTCGCGCTCGCGGCCGCCATCGCGTCGGCCCTTGTGCCGTCGCTGACCGCCTCCTTCTCGGCGCATGACGAGCGGGAGACGCTTTCGAAGATTTCGCTGACCGTACGGATCACGCTGGTGCTTGCCATCCCGTGCGCGTTCGGCATGATGACCATCGGCGGGAACCTCGCGTCCCTGCTGTTCAGCAGCATCGACGACGAGGCGCGGCTGTACCTGGCGGTCGGCGGCATCGCCATCATCTTTTATTCGCTGTCCACCGTCACGAACGCGATCCTGCAGGGCATCAACGAGATGGGTCGCCCGGTGCTCCACGCCCTGATCTCGCTCGTGGCCCACACGGCGCTGCTGGTCCTCCTGCTTTACGTGTTCAAGATCGGCATCTTCGCGGTGATCGTGTCCTACGTCCTGTTCAGCCTCGTGATGTCGGTGCTGAACCTGGTCAGCATCTACAGGCTGACCGGGTACCGCATGGACCCCATTCGCGCCATCGCGATCCCTGCGGGGCTTTCGCTCATCGTGGTCCTCATCTGCTTCCTGGTGTCCTTCATCACGACCCGCTTCCTGACCGGGAACCGGGCGAACCTGGTGATCGTGCTGGTATCGGTGGTCCTGGGCGCCGCGGTGTATTTCATCGGCATCCTGTATTCGGGCGTGTTTACGCGGAAGCAGCTGGAGCAGCTGCCGTTCGGGAAGCACATTGCCGCGATCAGCGACCGGCTCCATCTGTCGGGGCAGTAACCTATGGCGAAAAAAGTCCTCATCATCGGCGGCGGTGCATCCGGCATGGCGGCGGCGTATACGGCCGCACGCTGCGGCGCGTCCGTCACCCTTATCGATAAAAAAGAACAGCTCGGGAAGAAACTGGCGTCCACCGGGAACGGCATGTGCAATTTCACGAACGCCCGGATCGAGGCTTCGGATTACCATACCCACCACCCGGAGTTCATGAAGCGCTTCGTCAGCCGCTTTTCCACACAGGACGCGCTGCGGTTCTTCCGCGACCTGTCCATCCTCTATACGGAGCGGGACGGGTATTACTATCCCGCGAATTTCCAGGCGCAGAGCGTCGTTTCGGCGCTCACGGACAGCCTGAAGAACCTCGGCGTGCAGGTCATCCTGAAATGCAACGCGGAAAATGTCGAGAAGAAAGGCGCGGTTTTCGCCGTGCGGACCTCGCAGGGCACGATGGCCGCGGACGCGGTGATCCTGGCCTGCGGCTCGGAAGCGTCCGTCAAGGACCTCTACGCGTTCTCCGCGGGCCGGATCCTGAAACATCTCGGCATCCCTGCGTATCCCATTTACCCGTCGCTGACGTACCTGTCCGGCCGTCCCGGCGATTCGGATTTCGAACCGGTCTGGGCCGGCGTCCGGGTACAGGCGGACGTTTCCTACCGGCGGGAGGACCCCCTCCGTCCCGGCACGTTCCGGACGTACACGGAGCACGGGCAGCTGCAGCTGACGGAGACCGGGATCTCCGGGATCCCCGTCTTCCAGCTCTCCCATACGGTCATCGAAGACCTGGAGAAAGGGCGGGACGCCTCCGTCGTGATCGATTTCCTGCCGGAGTTCCCGGAAGAGACGCTGCGCGCGTTTTTCCGGAACATCCGGGAAAATGAGCAGCGGCAGGCGGACCGGCCGAACCCGCTGACGGCCGGCACGCTCCTCGGACGCTGGGTGCCGAAGAAGCTTTCCGCCGTCATCCTGAGGCGGACGGGCGTCCCTGCGTCCCTGCCGGTCCACAGCCTGGCGGACGCGGATTTCGAGCGGGTCCTGAAGGCGCTGAAGGCGTTCCGGTACGTGATCGGCGGCCACGGCAGCCTGCAGGAAGCGCAGGCCGCGCAGGGCGGTGTCGACCTTTCCGCCGTCAGCGACCGTTTTGAAGTGCTGGACCTCCCGGGGCTCTTCATCACCGGCGAGCTCCTGGACGTGGACGGCCCCTGCGGCGGCTACAACCTCCATTTCGCGTGGGGCTCCGGCATCATTGCCGGCGCGCAGGCCGCGGGCGTGGAGGCGTACCGATGATCCTGAATGAAGTGAAGGTGCCCGTCCGGTATACGGAAGCGGACCTTCTGAAAGCGGTGCGGAAAGCTTCCGGGAAGAAGCGCGTGTCCTTAAGCGGGATCCGGATCCTGCGGAAGAGCATCGACGCCCGGAAGAAGCCGGACCTTTATTTTGTGCTGAAAGTGGCGCTGGACGAGCCCGCGCCGGACCGGTTTTCCTTCCTGTCGGATGCGGAAAGGGAACGGGGGAAGCTTTCCGCGTTCCTTTACGGCGGGAAGGCGTTCGCGTCCCCGGTTCACCCAGCGGCGGTCGTCGGGGCGGGTCCCGCGGGGCTTTTCGCGGCATTGACGATTTCCACAGCCGGCATCCCGGTGATCCTGTTCGAACGGGGACAGCCCGTCGAAACCCGGAAGCGGGACGTGCAGCGGTTTTTCGAAACCGGCGAACTTAATCCGGAGTCGAACGTCCAGTTCGGCGAAGGGGGCGCGGGCACATTTTCCGACGGGAAGCTGAATACGAGGAGCAAGGACCCGGAAGGGCTGAAAGACCTCGTGCTCCGCACCTTCTGCGACGCGGGGGCGTCACCCTCGATCCTGACCGACACGCGGGCGCACATCGGGACAGACGTGCTGGAAAATGTGCTGAAAGGGATCCGGGCGCGGCTCCTGGAGAACGGGTGCCGGATCCGCTGCGGCACGAAAATCACGGGTTTTTCGACGGAGAACGGGCACATTTCCGCGCTGTACAGCGGGGAAGAACGCATCCCGGTCAGCGCGTGCGTCCTTGCGATCGGCCATTCCGCGCGGGACACCTACCGGATGCTTTATGACGCGGGCGTCCCCATGGCGCAGAAACCGTTCGCGCTCGGCGTGCGCATGGAACACCTGCAGGATTCTATTACCATGGACCAGTACGGCACCCTGGATTACGAGGAGCTCGGCGCGGCGCCGTACGCGGTCACGGCGGCCACATCGTCCGGGCGGGGCGTCTACTCGTTCTGCATGTGCCCGGGCGGCTATGTGGTCAATGCGTCCTCCGAACCGGGCCATCTCGCGGTAAACGGGATGAGCTATCAGAAACGGGACGGGCGGAACGCGAACGCCGGGATCGTCGTGCAGGTGCGGACGTCGGATTACCCGTCGTCACACCCGCTTGCGGGCATCGAATACCAGCGGGAGATCGAACGGCGGGCCTATCTCGCCTGCGGCGGGAAGATCCCGGTCCAGCGTTACGAGGATTTTGCGGAGGACCGTATGTCGGACCATCTCGGGACCGTGACGCCGCAGATGAAGGGCGCTTACGGCTTCGGCCTCGCGTCCCGGGTCCTGCCGGAGGAACTGTACCTGGCCATCCGGGAAGCGGTGCCTGCATTCGGCCGGATGATCCGCGGGTTTGACGACCCGGACGCGCTGGTCTCCTGTGTGGAGAGCCGCACGTCCTCGCCGGTGCGGATCCTGAGGGACGAACGGTACGAGAGCGCCGTGAAAGGGCTTTACCCCGCGGGCGAGGGCGCCGGGTACGCGGGCGGCATCATGAGCGCCGCCGTCGACGGCATCCGGGCTGCGTTAAGCCTGCTTGGGCGATATGGAACAGAACAGGAGGGAACGGATGAAAACGGATCTGAAACGGATCAATGAACTCGCGAAGAAAAGCCGGGAAACCGGGCTTACGGAAGAGGAACTGGCGGAACAGAGAGCCCTGAGGAGCGCGTACATCGCGGAATTCAGGAAGAACCTCAGGAGCCAGCTGGACCACATCGAACTGGAGTATCCGGACGGGCGCGTGGTCAGCCTGAAGGAGATCCGCGACGAAAAATACGGAAAAGGAGAGCATGACGCATGAGCCTTTTAAGGAAAGTGATGCTGGAGCGCAGGAAACACATCCCGAACCGCCCGGAGCTGAACCGGAAGATTTACGAAAATTTCTTCAGGATCATGCCCGAAGACACGAAACGGGTCTTCATCTACGTCAGCGTCGGGACCGAGGCGGACACCCGGATGATCATCGAGACGCTGTTCGAACGCGGCATTACGGTGGCCATCCCGAAGAGCTACGGCGTGCAGATGGATTTCTTCGAAGTCCGGACGCTGGAGGGGCTCAAAAAGACCCAGTCGGGCGTGCTGGAACCGGCCCTCGACCCGGACCTCACGATCGAAGAGGAGATCGCGTCGCGCGCGCTGTATCCCGACCAGCCGGCGGACCTGATGATCCTGCCGGGCGTCGTGTACGACGAGCGGGGCGGGCGGATCGGCTACGGCCTGGGCTTCTATGACCGCTACCTCGAGAACCGGCCCTGTTACAAGATCGCCCTGGGGTACGAGGACCAGGTCATGCGGGACCCGCTTCCCCTGAAAAAGGACGATGTGCTCATCAATATGCTGATCACGGACGCGGGCATCCGCACCTTTGACCGATGAACCTGACGCTGGTCTGCGTCGGGAAGGTGAAGGAGGCGTACCTGCGGGACGGGATCGCGGAGTACCGGAAGCGCCTGACGCGGTACGCGGACGTGCGGATCGAGGAAGTGGACGACGATCGGACGGAAGAGCGGCTTTCAGACGCGGAGAAGCGGAAGATCCTGGATGCGGAAGCCGCGCGGATCCTTAAAAAGGTCCCGGACGGCGCGTACCTGGTCACGCTCGAGATCGGCGGGAAAATGTTTTCCAGCGAAACCCTCGCGTCCATGCTGGGCGGCTACATGCTGAACGGGCAGGCGGACGTCTGCCTGGTGAGCGGGGGCTCCCTCGGGCTGTCGCCGCTCGTCACAAGCCGCGCCATGGAGCACTGGTCCTTCTCGAAGCTGACCTTCCCGCACCAGCTGATGCGGCTGATCCTGCTGGAGCAGCTGTACCGGGGGTTCCGGATCCTGAAAGGGGAACCTTACCACAAGTAAGGACTATACGGCGAAGATAGAATGATGCCTTCGATACGGGCCGGGGGCAGGGAGGTGGACGGATGCGTTTCCTGGTACAGCGGGTTTCCTCCGCGGAAGTGCGGGTGGACGGAGAGGTGATCGGCGCGGTCGGGAACGGGTTCCTGGTGCTGATCGGGATCTCCGGGAAGGATACGAAAGAGATCGCGGACCGGATGGTGAAGAAGCTCTGGGGGCTCCGGATCTTCGCGGACGAGCAGGGGAAGACGAACCGTTCCCTCGCGGATACGGGCGGGAGCCTGCTGCTGGTTTCGCAGTTCACATTGTACGCGGACTGCCGGCACGGGAACCGGCCGGGCTTTACGAACGCGGCGCTTCCGGCGGATGCGGACGCGCTTTACCAGTATATCATCGGGGCGTGTGAGAAGCTCGGCTGCCCCGTGGAGACCGGGTCGTTCGGGGCGGACATGAAAGTCTCGCTGGTCAACGACGGCCCGTTCACGGTCCTCCTGGATTCGGACGAGCTGTTCCCGTCATGACGTTCATTGAGACATTTTATAACAAATACAATGAGGACGGGCGGCTGAAGACCCCCTACGGCCGGGTGGAATACGAGACCACCATGCATTATATCCGGAAGACCATAGAGCGGATCCGGGCGGAGAAGGACGCCCCGGGATCCCCCCTCCGGGTCCTGGACATCGGCTGCGCGGCGGGCGTCTATGCCATCCCGCTGATGGAAGACGGCCACGACGTGACCTGCGTGGACCCCGTGAACTACCACCTGGGGCGCCTGAAGCAGAAAGCGGCGCGGAAAGGGCTGAAGGCCCGGACGCTGAAAGGGCAGGTGCCGGGGCTGAAGCTCAAAGACGGGGAACCGTTCGACCTCGTCCTGATGCTGGGCCCCCTGTACCATCTGTTCACAGAGGAAGACAAAACGGCCGCGCTCCGGGAAGGGGCCGGCTTTTTAAACGGCCACGGGCGGCTGCTCGCGGGTTACATCATGAACGAGTTCGCGGTGCTGACCTACGGGATGCTGGACGGGCATTTCCTCCTGTCCCTGCGGGACGGGAAGCTGGACCGGACATTCCACGTCCGGAATACGGAGGAAGACATGTTCTCCTTCGACCGGACGGAGGACATTTTCCGGTATACGGAACAGGCCGGGCTTACGGCGGAGACGGTCTTCTCCCAGGACGGGCCCACGAATTATTTCAGGCAGGCCGTCGCTGCCCTCGACGAGATGACGTTCCGGGTCTACCTGGATTACCATCTGGCCGTGTGCGAGCGGCCGGACCTTATCGGCGCGGGGTGCCATACGTGCACGGTGCTGAAGAAACGCCCGGGACCCGGCTGAGGCCGGACGGGGCGATGACCCCTGTAAATATGTTTCCCGATGCGCCGGACTGGCGCCGGAACCGGAATCCGGGACGCGCGTTCCCGGACATACAATGATTTGCTGCAGAAAGGCGGAGAAACCATGCAAGTGTTTTTTACGGTTCTCCTGTGGGTCTCAGGGACCGCACTGGTGCTGTACCTCGCGGGGACGCTGGTCATCGCGTTCCTGATGTATGACGTCGCGTTTGCCAGGGAGATGCCTTCCTACGGCTCGGCGGTCCTGTCGCCCTCCGCGGGGGATTCGTCGAAGCCTTCCGAAGACGACCTGAAGCACCGCGAGACGTTCCGGCAGACCCTGGAATGGGTGAAGACGCAGGATACGGAAGACTGGACGGAGATCTCCTACGACGGGCTGAAGCTCCACGCGACGCACATCCGCCCGGAGGGGCCCTCGCATAAGGCCGTGATCGTGGTCCACGGCTATCACGCGCAGGGACTCTGGGATTTTGACGGGATGGTCCCGCATTACGTGGCGTCCGGGTTCCATGTGGTCGTGCCGGACGACCGCGCGCATAACCGCTCGGAAGGAAAATACCTCGGCTTCGGCTGGAACGACCGCCGGGACATCGTCCAGTGGGTGCGCCACACCGTGCGCGAACTCGGCGAAGGCTGTGACGTCGTGCTGCACGGCGTCTCCATGGGCGGCGCGGCGGTCATGAACACGTCCGGCGAGCCGGACCTCCCGCCGCAGGTGCGGTGCGTCATCGAGGACTGCGGCTTCAGTTCCCAGATCGCCCAGTTCACCCATATTTTCCCCATCAAATGGATGGCGCCCACGGTCCTGTTCTGGGACAACATGATCTCGAAGGTCCGGAACGGGTATTTCCTGTATGAAGCGTCGTCCCTGAAGCAGCTTGCCAGGACCGACCGGCCGTTCCTGTTCATCCACGGGGCGGAGGACACCTTTGTGCCCACCCGGATGGTCTATGAGAATTACGCCGCCTGCGCGTCGAAGGAGAAAGAACTCTCCGTGACGGAGGGCGCCGCGCACGCCATGTCCTATACGCATAACCCGGAAGCGTACAAGGCGCGGGTGGACGCATTCATCGCGAAACACCTGTAAAATGTGCGTCATTCCCGGGAAAACACGCAGTGCAAGAGGCCGTAAAGGCCCGGAAAAAACCCGGGAACGGGCGCCCGCCGGGGTGCCGCGGATCTCCTTGAACCTTTTCAAGAAACCGCTTGCATTTTCCGGACAGGTGTGCTATAGTAGCGTGGTTGTCATTTAACAGGCGGATTCTGTCCGCCACAGCATCATCACATGTCCGGACGGTCCTCTTAGGTGCTTCGCATGAGGTCTGAGGTAAGGATGAAGGGCATGCGGGAAAAAACCGAAAAAAGGAGAAAGAAAAAATGGCAGTGATTTCCATGAAGCAGCTCCTGGAAGCCGGCGTACATTTCGGCCACCAGACCAGGAGATGGAACCCCAAGATGGCCCCGTACATCTACACGGAGCGCAACGGCATCCACATCATCGACCTGCAGAAGTCGGTCGTGATGGTGGACACCGCGTATAAGGCGGTCGCGGACATCGCTTCCCAGGGCGGCACGATCCTGTTCGTGGGCACGAAGAAGCAGGCGCAGGACGCCATCCGCGAAGCGGCGGAGAAGTGCGGCATGTTCTATGTGAACGAGCGCTGGCTCGGCGGCATGCTGACGAACTTCCGGACCATCCAGTCCCGTATCGCGCGTCTCCGCGCCATCGAGAAGATGTCCGAGGACGGCACGTTTGAAGCCCTTCCGACGAAGGAAGTGACCCAGATCCGCCACGAGTGGGAGAAGCTCGAGAAGAACCTCGGCGGCATCAAGGACCTCAGGAAGATCCCGGATGCCATCTTCATCGTGGACCCGAAGAAGGAACACATCTGCGTCCAGGAAGCCCATTCCCTCGGCATCACGCTGATCGGCATGTGCGACACGAACTGTGATCCGGAAGAACTGGATTACGTGATCCCCGGCAATGACGACGCCATCCGCGCCATCAAGCTGATCGTGGACAAGATGGCGGACGCCGTGATCGAAGGCCACCAGGGCGAGACCCCGGCCGCTGCCCCCGCACCCGTGAAGGAAGAAGCGGAAGCGGCCCCGGCAGAAGACGCCGAGTAAGACAGATACATTTTGGGAGGTGACAGATGAATATTACAGCTGCTATGGTTAAAGATCTCCGTGAGATGACCGGCGCCGGCATGATGGACTGCAAGAAGGCCCTGGTCGCGACGGATGGCGATATGGATAAGGCTGTGGACTTCCTTCGTGAGAAGGGTCTGGCAGGCGCCGAGAAGAAGGCCGGCCGCATCGCGGCGGAAGGCATGGTGGCGACCGCGGTCTCCGAAGACCAGAAGTGCGCCGTCGTCGTGGAAGTGAATTCCGAGACCGACTTCGTGGCGAAGAACGAGAAGTTCCAGAATTACGTGGCGGAAGTGGCGGCCCAGCTGCTGAACTCCGATGCCGCGGATATGGACGCGTTCCTGGAAGAGAAGTGGGCCCTTGACGCGTCCATGACCGTGAAGGAGAAGCTCTCCTCCATGATCTCCGTCATCGGCGAGAACATGAACATCCGCCGCTTCGAGCGCATGTGCGTGGAAGAAGGCCTGATCGCCTCCTACATCCATGCCGGCGGCAAGATCGGCGTCCTCGTGAAGGTCGAGTCCGACTGCGCGGACGGCGAGATCCTGGAGATGGGCCGGAATGTGGCCATGCAGTGCGCGGCCCTGAAGCCGAAGTTCTGCACGTCCAAGGAAGTCCCCGCGGATTTCCTCGAGAAGGAGACCGAGATCCTGAAGGCCCAGATCGAGAACGACCCGAAGGAAGCCGCGAAGCCCGAGAAGGTGAAGATGGGCATGATCCAGGGCCGCATCAACAAGGAACTGAAGGAGATCTGCCTGGTGGACCAGGTCTACGTGAAGGCGGAAGACGGGAAGCAGACCGTTTCCCAGTATGTCCAGAGTGTCGCGAAGGCGAAGGGCTGCAAGGCCGCCGTGACGGCGTTCCTGCGCTTTGAGACCGGTGAAGGCCTGCAGAAGAGAGAAGAGGATTTCGCCGCCGAAGTCGCCAAGCAGATGGGGAACTGATCTCATACGGAATGAATGGTTTGCAATGCACTCACATGCTATGTGGGTGCATTGTCCGTTGAGGGTATCATGAATATAATCGTGATGGGCTGCGGGAAGATCGGTTCCGCGCTCGCTGCAAAACTGAATAACGAAGGCCACAACATCACCCTGATCGACCGGCAGGAGCAGGTCGTGAAGGAGCTCGCGACCTCCCTGGACGTCATGGGCGTCACGGGGAACGGCGCCATGATCGACGTGCTCCGGGAAGCGGGCATCGCGGATACGGACATCCTGATCGCGGCGACGGACTCGGACGAGATCAACATGCTTTCCTGCCTGATCGCGAAGAAGGAAGGGAACTGTCAGACCATCGCCCGGATCCGGAACCCGGAATACGAGGTGGAGGTCAACTACCTGAAGAACGAGCTTGACCTCGCCATGGTCGTGAACCCCGAGAAGATGGTGGCCATGGAGATCGTCCGGCTGCTGAACATCCCGGCCGCGCTCGCGGTGGAATCCTTCTCGAAGGGCAGGGTCGAGATGATCACCCTGCGGCTTTCCGAGGAATCCTCCATCGTGAACATGGCGCTGAAGGACCTGAACCGGGTCACGGACGCGGACGTCCTGATCTGCATGGTCGTAAGGAACCAGGAAGTGATCATCCCGACCGGCGAGACCGTGCTGATGGCCGGGGACACCATTTCCTTTATCGCGCCCCCCGCGACGGCGGTCCAGTTCTGCAGGCTCTGCGCGGTCGACCACAAGTTCGCGAAGAGCGTCGTGGTGGCGGGCGCCAGCAAGATCACCTATTACCTGGTGAAGATCCTGGAACGCACCCGCAAGCGCATGAACATCAAGGTCATCGAGAAGGACCATGAAAAATGTGTGGAACTCGCGAATGAATTCCCGGCCATCACCGTGATCGAGGGGGATGCCTCGAACCGGCAGCTCCTCCTGGAAGAGGGCGTCCGGGAATACGACGCGTTCGTCGCGCTGACCGGCATGGACGAGCAGAACGTGATCCTTTCCATGGTCATCGGGGCCATGGGCGTGCCGCACTGCATGACGAAGCTGAACCACCTGGACACGGACCTCCTCTATGAGGAACACATCCCGGTCGGCTCCGTCATCGCGCCGAAGAACGTGACGACGGATGAGATCGTGCGGTTCGTGCGCGGCCTTGAGCGGTCTTCGGGTGCGAACATGGAGACGCTCTACATGATCGCGGACGGGAAGGCAGAAGCGGCCGAGTTCGTCGTGGACGACGACCCGCTGCTGGTCAACATCCCGCTTTTCAACCTGAACCTGAAACCCAATGTACTGGTCGCGTCCATCGTCAGGAAGAACAAGCCCATCCGGCCCACCGGCCAGGACGTGCTGATGCCGAAGGACCGCGTCGTCATCATTACTTCGAACCTGGGTCTTTCCGACCTGAGGGATATCCTTGCATAATCCATGAATTATCGAATCGTAGCCTATTTTATCGGTACGGTGCTGAAGGTGGAAGGCGCCTGCATGCTCCTGCCCATGGCCGTTTCGCTGATCGGCGGAGAGGGATACTGGTACTGGTTTCTGGTTTCGGCCGCATTTTCCGTGCTGGCGGGTTTCCTGCTGTCCCAGAAAGAATTCCGGAACGGCCGGTTCTTCGCCAGGGAAGGGTATGTGGCGACCGGCCTCTCATGGGTGATCTTCTCCATGGTCGGCGCGCTCCCGTTCGTATTCAGCGGGACCATCCCGGATTATATCGACGCGCTGTTCGAGACCGCTTCCGGTTTTACGACGACCGGGGCGTCCATCCTGCATGAGGTGGAGGTGCTCGGGAAGGGCATGCTGTTCTGGAGATCGTTCATGCATTTCCTGGGCGGCATGGGCATCCTCGTCTTTATCCTGGCCATCCTCCCGCTGAACAGCGGGTATTACATGCAGTTCATGAAGGCGGAGTCCCCCGGGCCTTCCGTCTCCAAGCTGCTGCCGAGGGTCGGGGAGACCGCGAAGGCGCTGTACATGATCTACATTTTAATGACCACCGCGTGCATCCTGACCTACTGGATCTCGGGCATGCCGTTTTTCGACGCGGTCTGCATCGGCATGGGCACCGCCGGCACCGGCGGCTTCAGCGTCCGGAATTCCGGCATGGGCGGCTATTCGGCCCTGTCCCAGGTGCTGATCGGCGTCTGGATGCTGCTGTTCGGCGTGAATTTCAATGTGTACTACCTGGCGGTGCGCAGGCGCTTCCGGGACGCCCTGAAGTCGGAAGAAGTCCGCGTCTACTGGATCATCGTGCTGGTGGCCGTGGTCCTGCTGACGCTGAACGCGTTCTTCGGCTGCTACCTGCCGCTCCTTCGGGAGAGCGGGGCCGCGGTCCGGGCATCTGACGAGGAGCACCTGTTCTTCTATACGCTGAGAAACGCGTTTTTCATGACGTCGTCCCTTGTGACGTCGACCGGCTTCGGGACCGTGGACACGACGCTGTGGCCGCAGTTCTCGCAGGTCGTGATGCTGCTGCTCATGACGGTCGGCGCGTGCGCGGGCTCCACGGGCGGCGGTCTGAAAGTGTCCAGGATCATCCTCCTCGTCAAGGAAGCGGGGAAGGAGCTCCACATGCTGATCCACCCGAACGCGGTGCGGACCGTGCGGTACGAAGGGAAACCCGTCGAGAAGACGGTCATCCGTTCGCTGTTCAATTACCTGATCCTGTACATCCTGCTGTTTATCCTGTCCCTGGTGGTCATTTCCCTGGACGGGTTTACCTTCACCACGAACTTTTCCGCCGTCCTTGCGTGCCTGAACAACATCGGGCCCGGTTTCGGCGCGGTCGGCACCTTCGGGAATTACGCCGGCTATTCGGCGCTGTCGAAACTGGTGCTGTCCTTCGACATGATCGCCGGCAGGCTGGAACTCCTGCCCATGCTGATCCTGTTCTATCCGAAGACCTGGCGGAGACATTACTGAGAGAGACCTGAATGATGAATTTTACGGAGAAACTGAACCTGATCCTCGAAGACGCGTTTGACCGCGCGGGCTATGACCGGGCGTACGGGCGCATTGTCCCGTCCAACCGGCCGGACCTCTGCGAGTTCCAGTGCAACGGCGCCATGGCGGCCGCGAAGGCCTACCGGATGGCACCCATCCGGATCGCGGAAGCGGTCGTGCCTTACCTGGCTTCGAATCCGGCCTTTAAAACGGTTTCCGCGTGCATGCCGGGGTTCATTAACCTGGACGTGTCGGAAGCCTTCCTGAGGGCGTTTCTGAAGGAATCCGCGGCCCTTCCGGGGTTCGGCGCCGCAGGGCACGCCGGGAAGAAGATCCTGATCGATTACGGCGGGCCGAACGTGGCGAAACCGCTCCACATCGGCCACCTCCGTTCCGCGGTCATCGGGGAAGCGCTGAAGCGCATGCTCCGCTTCGCGGGCAATGAAGTCATCGGGGACACCCACCTCGGCGACTGGGGCCTCCAGATCGGGCTCATCATCGAGCAGCTGAAGGAAGAGAAGCCGGACCTCCCGTATTTCGACCCGGACTTTGACGGCGACTACCCGGAAGAGGCGCCGTTTACGATTTCCGAGCTCGAGACCATCTACCCGAAGGCTTCCGCACGGGCGAAAACGGACCAGGCGTTCAGCGACGCCGCCCATGAGAACACCTACCAGCTCCAGCAGGGGGACCCCGCGTGCACGGCCATCTGGAAGCAGATCATCCGCGTGTCGGTGGAAGACCTGAAGAAGAACTACGCGAACCTGGGCGTCAGTTTCGAGCTGTGGAAGGGGGAATCGGACGCGGAGCCGTATATCCCGACCCTGCTGATGACCCTGGAGGAACAGGGCCTGTCCTATGTGTCCGACGGCGCGATCGTCGTGGACGTGCAGGAAGAAGGGGATAAGACCGAGATCCCCCCGTGCCTCATCATGAAGTCGGACGGGGCGGCGCTGTACCAGACCACGGACCTTGCCACGATCATCGACCGGATGGAGCATTTCAACCCGGACGAGATCATTTACATTACCGACAAGCGCCAGGAGCTGCATTTCCGGCAGGTGTTCCGGGTGGCCCGGAAGGCGAACCTGGTCAATGAAGACACGGAACTCGTCCACATCGGCTTCGGCACCATGAACGGGAAGGACGGGAAGCCGTTCAAGACCCGCGCGGGCGGCGTCATGCGGCTCGAGGCCCTGATCGCGGAGATCAACGACGCGGTCCGGGAGAAGATGCGGGAGCGCTACGAAGGCGAAGAGCTGGATGAGGAGACCGTGAAGGCCGTGGGGCTCTCCGCGATCAAATACGGGGACCTTTCGAACCAGGCGGCGAAGGATTACAACTTCGACATCGACCGGTTTTCCTCCTTCGAGGGCAATACGGGCCCCTATATCCTTTATACGATTGTCCGCATCAAGTCGATCCTCCGGAAAGCGGGCTTCACGACGCTGGATCCGGAACGCCTTTCGGACCTTCCCTCCGGGAACCCGAAGCTGAAGGAGCTGATGATGGACCTCTGCGGGTTCGGGGAGATGATGGAAGCCGCCATCCGGGACCTGGCGCCCCATAAGATCTGCGGATACATTTACGGGCTCTGCGATACCCTGAACAGTTTCTACCACGAGACCCATATCCTGAACGAGGAGGACGAGGGGATCCGGCAGTCGTACCTCTGCCTGCTGCTGATGACGCAGCAGGTCCTGGAGACCTGCATCGGCCTGCTGGGCTTCAGCGCGCCGGAGAAAATGTGACCGCGTAAACACACGGGACGGGGAGAACCATGGAAAAACTCATTGCGATTTTTGGAATCATCGTGCTTGTCGTGACGCTCCTCCTGGGAAGCGCAGTCCCGGGCGGCCGTCCGGAAGATCCGACGGCGGAAGCCCCCGGCACGTCCGAAGCGGAACCGGGGACCGACAGCCCGGAGGATCCGACGGAAGAATCCTCTACGGAATACGACAGCTATTCGTTCATCACGCTGGAGAATTTCGGGCGTGAAGTGGAAGGAAATGTGCGGGTCGCCGTCCGGGCCATCACCCGGGAAGCCAACACCGCGATTTCGGCGCTCGGCCGGACTTATGACAGCTATGAGGAACACCGGGACGCCCTTGACGCGTGGTATGCCTATGCCGTGGAGACTTCGGAGATGCTGTATCAGACGGTTTCCGATGAAGCCATCGCCGCGTACCGCCGCGTCTCCGCGGAGACCGCGGACCGGGACTATGACTGGGACGGCGCGCTGGAGGAGCTTTACGCCTCCTGGGACGAAGCGCTGGACGAGTATTATGATGCCTGGGAAGAGGTGTATGATACCGTTTACGACAAATGGGACGGGATCCTCGGCGACGAAGACGACGGGGACCCGGACGCTTGGGACGAAGCGAATAAGGCGCACAGCGCTTCCCGCCGCGCCATGAACGACGCGTACTGGAACGCCTGGCGCGCGATGACGGATGAATACAAGACCGTCTGGCGCGGCTTCCTGTCCGGGGATTACGACGTGGATAAGCTGATCCGCCTGGCCAGGTACGGGGCGGAAGAGGAAGAACCGTCCTCCACGGAAGCGGAGACGGAACCGTAACCGGGAAAGCGCCGCTGCCGGTTCACAATCCATATTCCTGAATGAAAAGGCCTCCTGAAACCGCGAAAACGGCTTGCAGGAGGCTTTTCATGTAAAAAGGTATATCGGGTCGCCTGCCCCGGGGAAAAGGCTTAAAACACCATATATTTGATCTTCTGCTCGAGTTCTTCGTTCGTCTTCGTGGCGGCGAAGAGATCCAGCACTTTCTCGGTCGATTCCTCCTGGCGCTGGCCCGAAGTCGTGACCCGGTGGATCAACCGCGCGGCTTCCATCTCTTCGGGCGTGAGCAGGAGGTCGTCCCGCCGGGTGGAAGACTTATTGATGTCGATCGCCGGGAAAATGCGCCGCTCGGAGAGCTTCCGGTTCAGCACGAGTTCCATGTTCCCGGTGCCCTTGAACTCTTCGTAGACCACATCGTCCAGACGGGAACCGGTCTCCTGCAGGGCGGTCGCGAGGATCGTCAGGGAGCCGCCTTCCCGCATGGCGCGCGCGGCGCCGAAGAACCGCTTCGGCATATACAGCGCCGCCGGGTCCAGGCCGCCGGAGAGCGTCCGGCCGCTCGGCGTGCAGATCAGGTTGTACGCGCGGGTGAGGCGCGTGATCGAATCCAGCAGGATGACGACGTCGCGCTTCAGCTCCACGAGCCGTTTCGCGCGCTCGATCACCATCTCGGAGACCCGCCTGTGGTGCTCGGGCTCCTCGTCAAATGTGGAATAGATGACCTCCGCGTTCGGCCCCTGGATCGATTCCTGCATGTCCGTCACTTCCTCCGGGCGCTCGTCGATCAGGAGGATCATCAGGTGGAGTTCGGGGTGGTTCTTCAGCAGCGCGCCCGCGATCTGCTTGAGGAGCGTCGTCTTCCCGACCTTCGGCTGGGCGACGATCATCCCGCGCTGGCCTTTCCCGACGGGGGCGAGCAGGTCGATGATCCGGAGGGAGACCGCGCCCTGGACGCCGGTGACCAGGCGGAGCTTCTCATGCGGGAATACGGGCGTCAGGTCCTCGAAAGGCGTCAGGCGCTGGTGCAGGCTGACGGACTGGCCGTTGATGGAATTGATATACAGGAGCGCGGAGAATTTTTCCGTGGGCCCGCTGATGCGCTTGTTCCCGGAAATGTAGTCGCCGGTCCGCAGGTTGAACTTCTTGATCTGCGAAGGCGCGACGTAGACGTCGTCGTCGCCGGACAGGTAGCCTTTCGAACGGATGAAGCCGAACCCGTCCGCCATGACTTCCAGGATGCCTTCCGCGGTGATGCCGGAGTCCAGTTCGTTCAGGGATTTCGGCGGTTCGTTCGAGGGTGCCCGCTGGACGGTTTCGGCGGTGCGGGCAGGGACCCGCTGGACGGTTTCGGGGGTACGGACCGGGGTCCGCTGGTAGGCGCGGGGCGCTTCGGAGACGGTCGGGGGCAGCGGTGCAAAAGGACGGGGATCCTTCATAACCGGCTGCGCGGATTCGGCGGCCGGACGGGCCTCCCTGTAGCCAGCCTGTGCCTGTGCGGCCGCGCGGGACTCTTTTTCAGACGGTTTCGGCGGTTCCGGCGCGGTGCGGGGCTCTGTCCCGGCCGCCTGCGCCTGTCCCGCCTCCTGCTGTTTCTTCAGCGTCTCAAAATGGGCGGCAAGAAGGTCCACAAGTTCGGACTTCCTGAGCTTCTGGTAATCGGCCAGGTTCTGGTCCTTCGCGATCGTGCGGAGTTCGGAAACCGGCAGGGTTTTCAGTTTTTCTTTCATGGATACTCCTTAGGGATAACGGATCAATAAGAGGTTCGGTACAGGAAATGAAGCCTGGACAGAGGGAAATGCGGTCCGGGGAAAAGACATGTAAGACATATCACGGGACTTTTGATCCCTTTCTTTTTACCACAGACCCGGGGAAAAGTCAAGCGGCGGAAGGGCGCCCGGACGCGGCCTTCAAATGTGAATTTTTCGTTAAGCCCTTGCTTTTTCCGGGAAATGTGCTATTATAGACACCGTGGTCTGGCACTCATTCGTTTTAAGTGCTAACAAACCGAAAGAAGACGCCCTGCAAACAGGGCATATTGAACAAGGAGGTTTTATATGAAACTGGTTCCGCTTGCAGACAGAGTGGTTTTGAAGCAGATTGCGGCAGAAGAAACGACGAAATCCGGGATCGTGCTTCCCGGCTCTGCCCAGGAGAAGCCCCAGATGGCTGAGGTTCTCGCGGTCGGCCCCGGCGGCGTCGTGGACGGCAAGGATATCGTGATGGAAGTGAAGCCCGGCGACCGGGTGATCTATTCCCAGTACGCGGGAACGAAGTGCAAGCTTGACGGCACGGAATATATCATTGTGCGCCAGAATGACATCCTGGCGGTTGTGGAATAAGGAGGCAGTCATTTATGGCAAAGAAGATTAAAACAGGGGATGAAGCAAGGAAAGCGCTTGTGGCCGGCGTCAACCAGCTGGCGGATACCGTCCGTGTGACGCTTGGACCGAAAGGCCGCAATGTCGTACTGGATAAGACGTACGGCACGCCGCTGATCACGAACGACGGCGTGACGATCGCGAAAGAGATCGAACTCGAGGATCCTTTTGAAAATATGGGCGCCCAGCTCGTGAAGGAAGTCGCGACGAAGACGAACGACGTGGCCGGCGACGGCACCACCACGGCGACGGTCCTGGCGCAGGCCATGATCGACGAAGGCATGAAGAACCTCGCGGCCGGCGCGAACCCCATCGTATTGAGGAAGGGCATGAAGAAGGCCGCGGACGCGGCGGTCGCGTCCATCAAGGCACAGAGCCAGCCCATCACCGGCAAGGATCAGATCACCCGTGTCGCGGCGATTTCCGCGTCGGATGATGCGGTCGGCGAGATGGTCGCGGACGCCATGGAGAAGGTCTCCAAGGACGGCGTCATCACCATCGAAGAGTCGAAGACCATGCTGACGGAACTCGACCTTGTGGAAGGCATGCAGTTCGACCGCGGCTATGTATCCGCGTACATGTGCACGGATATGGAGAAGATGGAAGCAAACCTGGACGAGCCCTACATCCTGATCACGGATAAGAAGATCGCGTCCATCCAGGAGATCCTGCCCATCCTCGAGAAGATCGTCCAGAGCGGCGCGAAGCTGCTGATCATCGCGGAGGACGTGGAAGGCGAAGCCCTGACGACCCTGATCGTCAACAAGCTGCGCGGCACGTTCACGGTGGTCGCGGTGAAGGCCCCCGGCTACGGCGACAGAAGGAAGGAAATGCTGAAGGACATCGCGATCCTGACGGGCGGCCAGGTCATTTCGGACGAAGTGGGCCTGGAACTGAAGGACGCGGACCTCTCCATGCTCGGCCGTGCGAAGTCCGTACGCGTCCAGAAGGAGAATACGATCATTGTCGACGGTTACGGCGCGAAGGCGGACCTGGATGCCCGCAAGGCCGTCATCAAGGCCCAGATCGAGACGTCTACCTCCGACTTCGACAAGGAGAAGCTGCAGGAGCGCCTGGCGAAGCTGTCCGGCGGCGTGGCGGTGATCCGTGTCGGCGCCGCGACGGAGACGGAGATGAAGGAAGCGAAGCTCCGTATGGAAGACGCCCTGAACGCGACCCGCGCGGCCGTGGAAGAGGGCATCGTCTCCGGCGGCGGTTCGGCCTACATCATCGCGTCCAAGGAAGTGGAGAAGCTCCTGGAGACGCTGGACGGTGATGAGAAGACCGGCGCGCGCATCGTCCTGAAGGCCCTGCAGTCCCCGCTGTATTACATCGCGGACAATGCGGGCAAGGACGGCAGCGTCATCATCAACAAGGTTTACGAGGCGCAGGACGGCATGGGCTATGACGCCTATAAGGACGCCTATGTCGACATGATCCAGGCCGGCATCCTGGATCCCGCGAAGGTGACCCGTTCCGCGCTGCAGAACGCGGTTTCCGTCGCGTCCACGCTGCTGACGACCGAATCCGTCGTCGCCTCCATCAAGGAGCCGGCGCCGGCCATGCCCGCGAACCCGGACATGGGATACTAAACCGGACGGGTTGCGTCCGTCCCCGGAATAAACATACACCGTCCGCCCGGAAGGACGGCGGTCCCGGAAGCCCGGCAGGATCCAGCGGTCCTGCCGGGCATTCCGTTTTCCTGGGCAGGAAAACTGAAAACACGGAATATACGCTTGCAGGAACCGTGAAGATATGATAACTTATCCGGGATACCAAAGGACAG
>JAGDAW010000175.1 GCA_017959345.1 Lachnospiraceae bacterium
CTGGACATCCTGAAATCCCTGGTGCTCTGCATCGTCTTCGGGTTCCTGTTCCGCGCGGTGTTCGGCTCGTTCGCGCTCGGCGCCGCGTATTCCTGCTTCTTCTCCATGCTGGGGCACTGCTTCCCGGTGTGGTACGGGTTTGAAGGGGGCAAAGGCTTCCTGGTATGCGCGGCGGCGGTCTGGTTCGTGGACTGGCGGGCCGCGCTGATCGCGTTCGTGATCATGAACACGCTGCTGTTCACCGTGAAGTACATGTCGCTCAGCGTCATCATCGCGGCGCTCTCCGTGGTGGTCTCACTGATTTTCTTCCGGCCGGACCACTGGGCGGTGCTGCCGCTCGTGATCCTCTGCGTGGCGCTCCTGATCTGGCGCCACCGGGAAAACATTGTCCGGCTGATGAACGGGACGGAGCGGAAGTTCAGCCTGGGCAGCCGCAGGGAAGACGAAGGGGCCGGGGACGGCCCGGCGCCTTCCGGAAAATGAAACACACGGATTTCCGCCGCGCCCTGTGCGCGGCTTTTTTTTGTCGGGGGACCGCGGAAGGATATGCAGCCTGCCCTGTAAAATGCTTGCCTGCGCCGGCGGTTTCGTGTATAATAAACAACAGTGCGTGAAAACAGACCCGTGCCGCCCCCGGTATGAAGGGGGACCGTCCGGGACCGATGATGCCATATGGAGGAAGAGTTTATGATTTCCAAAGACATTTGTCTGAAAGTACTGGAAGCCGCGTCGAAGACCGGCGCGGATTACGCGGAGCTTTTCGCGGAGCGGACCGTCAACAAGAGCGTGAACATGCTGGATTCCAGGATCAGCGCGGTGAACGACCGCGTGATCGCCGGCGCTTCGGTGCGGGTCTTTAAAGGCCTCCGGAGCGTGGCCTGCTCCACCATCGACATGAGCGAAGAGGGGCTGCTGAAGTGCGCGAAGAAGGCGGCGGACGCCCTCGGGGAGGGCACGGCGGAGATCTCCATCGTGCTCAGGGAGCGGCTTTTCGGGGATATCCACCCGGTGAAAGTCGTCCCGTCGGGCGTCGGCATGGGGGAGAAGGCGGAGATCCTGAAGCGGGCGTATTTCGCCGCGAAGGATTATGACCCGAAGATCGTCCAGGCGACGGGCAGCCTGCTTGACGGGGACCGGAAGATCCTGATCGCCACGTCGGAAGGGATTTTCGCGGAGGACCGGCAGATCCGGACCCGCCTGTCCATCAGCGCGGTGGCGGAACAGAACGGCGAGCGCCAGACCGGTTCCTGCAGCCCGGGGACCCGCAAGGGACTGGAGTTCTATTCGGAAGACGTGGTGCC
Source organism: Lachnospiraceae bacterium (assembly GCA_017959345.1). Taxonomy (GTDB): domain Bacteria; phylum Bacillota; class Clostridia; order Lachnospirales; family Lachnospiraceae; genus UBA1267. Next base: position 1,302 of record JAGDAW010000175.1, read on the forward strand.
GGAAAATGTCGGCCGGGAAGCCGCCCGCCAGGCCCTCGTCATGGCCGGCGCGGGCTACTGTCCCGCGGGCGTCATGCCCGTCGTGATCGGGAACGGGTTCGGCGGCGTGATCTTCCATGAGGCCTGCGGCCACTCCCTGGAAGCCAGCTCCGTCGCCTACGGCGTGAGCCAGTTCGCCGGGAAGCTCGGGCAGCAGATCGCGAACGAGAAGGTCACCGCCCTGGACGACGGGACCATCCCGAACGCCTGGGGTTCGATCAATATCGACGACGAAGGGACCCCGTCCCACCGGAACGTCCTGATCGAGAACGGCATCCTGAAATCCTACATGATCGACAAATTCGGCGGCCGCCGGATGGGCATGGCGCCCACCGGGAACGCCCGCCGGGAGAATTATTCCTATGTGACCACGTCCAGGATGACGAACACATTTATCGCCGCGGGGACGGATACGGAAGAAGACATGATCGCGTCCGTGGATTACGGCCTCTACGCGAAGAGCATGGGCGGCGGTTCCGTGAACCCGGTGACCGGCGGCTTCAACTTCGCCGTCAATGAAGGCTACATGATCCGGAACGGGAAAGTCGCGGAGCCGGTCCGGGGCGCGTCGCTCGTCGGCACGGGCTCCGAGATCCTCATGAAGATCGACATGGTGGGTTCGAACCTCTTAAGGGCACAGGGCATGTGCGGCAGCTCGTCGGGTTCCGTGCCCACGGACGTGGGACAGCCCATGATCCGGGTCTCATCCATCACCGTCGGCGGAAGATAAGGGGGTACATCCATGGACTATAATGCATTTAAGGAACTGGTCGTCCGGGCCGCGGAGGCCGCGGGCCTGAAGGATTACGAACTCTATTACAGCGCGGCGGAATCCACGTCCGTCAGCACCTATAAACACGCCATCAATGATTTCTCCTCCACCCTGGAGGGCGGCGTCTGTTTCCGGACCCTGGTGAACGGCCATATGGGCTACGCCTCCACGGAATCCCTGACGGAGGACGAGGCGGAAGCCATCGTGAAGCGGGCGGCGGAGAACGCCCTCCTCCTGGAGACGGAAGAGCCGGAATTCCTGGGCGAGGGCGGCGGTACCTATCGGGAACTCCCGAAGCAGGAAGAGGCCCTTCCGGACGCGGCGTTCCTGGTCCGTTCGGTGCTGCAGTGCGAGCAGATGCTCTATGACGAAGACCCCGCGGTCATCGACGGGTCCGGCGCCACGGCAGGCACCGAATCCTCCACCGTGGCCATTTACAACTCCCGCGGGATCGACCTGCAGGACAGCCGTTCCGTGGCGTTTTTCTACGCGGAAGCGGTGGTCAGCGACGGGGAGAAGATGAGCAATGCGTACGAAGTGAAGACCGGCATTACCGAAGAGCACATGAAGGAAGCGGTCAGCAAGTCCGTAGAGGAAGCGAAGCAGAAGCTGACGGCGGAAGTGGCCCCCACGGGCAGCGCCCCGGTGATCCTTTCCCCCGGCGCCATGCGTTCCCTCCTCGCGGTCTATTCGTCCGCGTTCTCCGCGGAGAACGCCCAGAAAGGGCTTTCCCTCCTGGCCGGGAAGGAAGGCACCGCGGTGGCGTCGCCCCTCGTTACACTTGTAGACGACCCGTTCTATCCGGAATCCCTGTTCCCCAGGGCGTTCGACGCGGAAGGCATGCCCACCTGCACGAAGGCGGTCATCGAGAACGGGGAACTGAAGACCCTGTTATACAACCTGAAGACCGCGGCGGTCGCGGGCCGGAAGACCACCGGGAACGCCGCGAAGGCCGGTTACGCCGCCCCTGTGGGCATCCGGCCCTTCACCTTCGTCCTGAAGCCGGGGGACAAGTCCGAAGCGGAACTGCTCGCCATGGCGGACGGCGGCGTCTATGTGGACGAACTGCAGGGCACCCACGCCGGGGCGAACCCCATCAGCGGGGATTTCTCGCTCCAGAGCATGGGATACCTGATCCGGGACGGGAAGAAGGCCGGGGCCGTGAAGGATTTCACGACGGCCGGGAACTTCTTCGAACTCCTGAAGAACATCAGGGCCCTTGGAAACACGGCGGAGAAGGACAAATTTGCGGGCGTTTCCGGGTTCGCCGCCCCCGCGGTACTCGCGGACGGCCTGAGCATCGCCGGGAAATAACGGCCCATTTTCGAAAGCATACAGGGAGGCCGCTGCGGCGGCCTCACAACGAGGCCCGCAGCGCGGCACCGGGATCCCGGATCCCTGCGGCGGCGGCCTCACAGCGGCAGCCCGCTTCGCGGCTTCCGGCGCGGTCGGATGCCGGAAACCGCGGACGCTTTTACGGAGGGATTATGAACGTTTTGCCAAGTGCATACCTGACAGGGCAGAAGCCCCTGTTCCGGAAACTGCTTGACGCGCTCCTGGAGCGCTATACCTATGCGTCCGTCCTCGCGGAGGACGCGGACGCCAGAAACTACAGCGTCTCCGGGCGCGGCACCGACATCAGCGGGGACACCCGTTTCGGGAAGCGGGGCTTCGTGGTCCGGGTCTACGAAGGTTCCGGCTATGCGGAATACAGCGGGAACCTGCTGACGGAAGCGATGATCCCGGAGATCCTCGGCCGGATCGGAGAGGAGCTGGAAGCGGCGGACACCCGTTTCCGGCGCTATGAGACGCCGGTTTCCGCCGATGAGCCGCTGACATTTCAGAAAGCGTCCGAATACGAAACCGACCCGCGCGCCCTGGGGGACGCGGGGATCATCGGGAAGCTGGAGGCGCTCCGGGCGCAGGCATTTTCGCTGAAGGCGGACCTGGTGGACGCCTCCGCGCGGTTCAATACCCATTGTTACCACAAGCTCTTCCTGTCCCGGGACCGCGACCTCATGCAGGACTGCATGTGGTCTTCCTGCGCCGTGCAGGTGATGGCCCGCCGGGGCGAAGAGCTGAAGGACGTCTACAGGAGCTTCTCCGACCTGGGCGGCGCGGAGGTGCTGGAACGCGCGTCCGGCGGGATCCCGGAGATGGTCCGCACCCTGGAGGACCTCCTCGGGAGCGAACCGCTGCCGCCCGGCACGTACGAATGCGTCTGCACGCCGGAAGTGACGGGCATGATCGTCCACGAAGCGTTCGGGCACGGCGTCGAGATGGACATGTTCGTGAAGGACCGCGCCCTCGCGAAATCCTTTATCGGGCAGCCGGTGGCGTCCCCGCTCGTCACCATGTACGACGGCGCGGATACGGGGTACCGGGACGTGGCCACATTTTTCTTCGACGATGAGGGAAATACGGCCGGCAACACCCTGATCATCGACCGCGGCATCCTGGTTGCGGGCATCTGCGACGAGGTGAGCGCCTCCCGCCTGGGCACGAAGCCCACCGGGAACGGCCGCAGGGAGACGTTCGACCATAAGGCTTATACCCGCATGACGAATACGTATTTCACGGCGGGGGAGAGCACGCCGGAAGAGATGATCGCTTCCGTGAAGGACGGGCTCCTTCTGGAGATGCCGTCGAGCGGGATGGAGGACCCGAAGAACTGGGGCATCCAGTGCATGGTGAGCTTCGCCCGCGAGATTAAGGACGGGAAGCTGACGGGGCGCGTATTCTCCCCGATCGTCCTGACCGGGTATGTGCCGGACCTCCTGAAATCCATTTCCATGGTTTCGGATACCGTGGAGCACTCCGGGGGCGGCTACTGCGGCAAAGGCTATAAAGAGTGGGTGAAAGTATCCGACGGCGGCCCTTACATTAAGGCGTCCATCCGTCTGGGCTGAGACCGCACGGACGGAAGACAGGAGGAACCCATGCTGAAAACCATTGAAAATGCTTTAAAGAACGCCGGTGTTTCGCTGTGGCGGATCGAGACGACGGAGACCCGGACGGCGGAACTGTATTTCATCCGGAAGGCGCTGGACCTTCCCCGGTACAATGAAGTCACCTCATATGAGGTGACGGTTTTCCGGGATTTCACGGAGGACGGCGTGCGGTACCGCGGGTCGTCTTCGGCAAGCCTCTCTCCCGGGATGACGGAGGAAGAGACGGGGCGGAAGATCGCGGAGGCGTATTATGCCGCGCAGTTTGTGAAGAATCCCTGGTATGAGCTCCCGGACGCGGTCTCGGAGCCGCACAGGGCATCGCGTTCGGACCTTTCCGCACTGTCCGTGCAGGAGATCGCCGCCCGCGCCGGGGAGACGGTCCTTTCCGCGGATACGGACGGGGACGCGTTTGTGAATTCGCTGGAGGTGTTCGCCGCGCGGAAATCCGTCGGGATCCGGACCTCCTACGGCCTGTCCGTGGGCTATGATTCCGACCGCCTGTCGGGCGAATTCGTGGTCCAGTGCGTGACGCCCCAGGACGTGGAGCAGTACCGCAGCTTCTCTTACGACAGCCTGGACCTTCCCGCGCTGTATTCGAAGGTGCGGGATGCCATACGGGACGTGCGGCTCAGGGCCGCCGCTTCCGAAACGCCGGAAAGCGGGACGTACGACCTCCTGCTTACCGGTGACAATGTAAAAGAACTTTTCAGCTACTATGACGCCCGTTCCTCCGCCTCCATCATTTACGCCGGCTACTCCACCTGGAAGCCCGGGGATGCGGTGCAGGGAGAGGTGACGGACGGCGAGCCGCTGAAGATCACGTTCATTGCAGGCGACCCGTACAGCCCGGAGGGCATCCCCATGAAGGACCGCGTGCTGATGGAAGACGGGAAGCTGGTATCCGTCACCGGGAGTGCCCGGTTCTGCCGCTATCTCGGCGTGGAGCCCACGGGCAGTTACCGGAAGATCCGCGTGGACGCAGGGACGGTGCCGCTTGCAGACCTCCGGAAAGAGGGGGTTTTGGAGGCCACCTGCTTCTCGGATTTCCAGATGGATTTCTTCGACGGCCATTTCGCCGGGGAGATGCGTCTGTCGACCCTCATCAGGGACGGAAAGGCCGTGCCCATGACCGGGGGATCCGTGAACGGCAGCATCCTGGAATCGCAGGGCCGGCTTGTTTTCTCGAAAGAAAGGTATAAGACGGACACCTACGACGGCCCTTATGCGGTGCTGGTCCGCGGGGTGCGGGTGGCCGGCGTGTCGTGAGCGGCGCCCGGGCCCCGTCAAGGCCGAGGAAAGTCCTTCCTGGGGCGACCGTATGCGGAAATAGAAAACAGAATACCTAAACGGCGGACGAAGCCGTTTATGAACGGCTGCGGTGTGGGTTTTACGGCCCATGCCGCAGCTTTTTTCAGTGTAACCCGCAGCAAAAAAATTATTATAAAATGGTGGGAGATTTTCCGCTTTTCTGCGTATAAGAAGTGAAGGGCGGCCAGAGTGAGGCGAAAAACGATCAGCGGCTTGTCAGAATACCGCAGTGCATCCTTGTGAAACAGGATAGCCGGTACTGTGGGATTTTACAGCCCATGCCGCAACTTTTTTCAGTGTAACCCGCAGCAAAAAAAAAAAAAAAATTTATTTAATCGAAATTCGAAATTCTGTTTTTTGGGTTGAATCCATAAGTTAGTCAGACAGTGGTATAATGAGCCTGTATCCTCCTGAGAATGGAGAGAGTATGTCTGATGAAGAACGAA
>JAGDAW010000176.1 GCA_017959345.1 Lachnospiraceae bacterium
ATGCGCCTCCGTTTCCTTCACGATCTTCACGATCCTGCTGGTCCCGAGCCGCGACGCCCCGAGTAACAGGAATTCCTCTGCGTCCTCGAGGGACGAGATCCCGCCCGCGGCCTTGACCTTCACATGGGGCGCCACATGGGCCTTCATCAGCGCCACGTCTTCCTTCGTCGCCCCGCCTTTCGAAAAGCCGGTGGAGGTCTTGATGTAATCCGCGCCGGATTCCGAGACGATCCCGCACATTTTCACCTTCTCTTCCTCTGTCAGCAGGCACGTTTCGACGATGACCTTCAGGATGCGGCCCCTGCAGGCGTCCTTCACCGCGCGGATCTCGGACAGCAGGCGGTCCCATGCCCGGTCCTTCACCCAGCCCAGGTTGATGACCATGTCGATCTCGTCCGCGCCGTCCGCCACCGCTTCCGTCGCTTCAAAACATTTGACCGCCGTGGCGGAATAGCCGTTCGGGAAGCCGATCACCGTGCATATGGGCAGCCGGTCCCCCACGTACGCCTTCGCCTGCCGGACGTAAGACGCCGGGATGCAGGCGGATGCGCAGCCATACGCCATGGCATCGTCCAGGATCGTGCGGATCTCTTCCCATGCAGCGTCCTGCTTCAGCAGGGTGTGATCGACTCTTGACAGGATTTCCCGTATCTCCATATCTGCTCCTTCCGGCTTAAAGCCTGCGCGGTCCCGGACCCGTCCCTCCGAAGGACGGGCGTCCGCGGATCCCACCAGATGATATCCGGAGCGTTTCGCACTGTGTGCTCCCACGCTCCTCATCATTATAACAGAACCCGGGGAAAATGAATAGCCGGACTTTTCGGGAACAGGCATCTTTTCATCCGGAAGGGCGGGTGAAACCAAAAAGCAGGGCCGCCGCGAAAAAAGCGGCGGCCCGTACCGATTATTCCGTCACGGAGGGATCCAGCGTCAGCGTCGCATCCTCCAGGGTTTTATAGGACCGGTTCTCCACTTCGATCCGGAGGCTCATTTCCTTCACTTCGGACCAGTCCTCGATGCCCACGTCGTCAAAAGAATAGCTGTAGACCTTCATATCCTCCAAAACGCAGCTCTTCGGCGGCAGCTTCAGGGAATAGCTGCTCATGGAGGCCTCGTCGCTCCCGTTGACCAGGAAACCCTTATACGGGAAGCGGATGGTCAGTTCCTGATCCGTCAGGTTCTCATAGACCAGGACCACATGGTAATCCTGGCTGTATTTGCTCTCATCCGGGCATACCCCGCACTGGTAAACCGCAGCATATGAACCACGGAACAGCTCGGTGCCCTTCCGGTACGTGCCGCTGCCCCCGAGGGACAGCGTGATCTGCGCGGGGTCCGCCAGCGCTTTGCCGGAAATGTCTTCCTGGATAAGCTCGAACGACACCTCGGAAACCGCCTCGATCCCCGCAAGCTTCCTCTGCGCGGTGCCCAGTACCTGTTCGAGGCGCATGCTGACCGTCCCCGTCTTCCCGGGATTGACATAGCCGTTGGTCCAGTTCCCGGAATAGACCAGCAGCCCGTTGAAGGCCACATTTTTCATGACCAGGTATTTCTGCTCCGTCCCGGTGTTCTCCGCTTCCATGGACAGGATGGTATCCCCGTTCTGGTTCCTGAAAACGGTTTCGGAAGCGATCTTCACGCCGAGGACGTCGTAAATCACCCGGTCCCCGGGGCGGACGTCCGTAAATCCGTACTCCTTCTGGAGCCCCCGGTTCGTGATCCCGGCCCTGAAGGACACCTTCGAATAGTCGTACGAATCCGCGAGGCTGGTCTTCAGCGCGCACGGGCCGGTGTATGTGATATGGTTCTCGCTGTCCCGGATCCGGAAACAGAGCTCGAAATCGGCGATGTCCGAAATGTTGTATAAGGAAAGCTCGTTCCCGTAGACCGATACGGTCTCCGTTTTGGCTTCGCCCGGGGCGAGTTTCGGATTGACGTAGCCGAATGAGAACATGTGCCCGTTGATCGAATTATAGGCGTAGCCGACGATGTTGGAGTAAAGCTCGATCTCTTTCTCCCCCAGGTTCTCGAATTCCAGCGTCAGGTCCGCGCGGGAAGACCCGTATTCCAGTTTTTTCGCGGTGATGCGCACGCCGTCCCGGTCGTAGATGACCGTCTCCCCGATCGTCGGTTTCAGCGGGAAAGATACCCACGGGACGTAGGTTTCCACGGGTCCGCCGGTGCCCCACTCCACACCGCCGCCCAGGTGCTCAACGATCTCCTGTATGCCCGGGAATCCGCAGCCGGCCAGGGCCGGAAGGATGCAGAGACAGAGCAGCAGAAGGAAAAAGCGGTAACGTCGATTCATCATCATACCTCCTCGTTTTGTCTGTGTACCGTTTTTGCCGTTTCCGTTCCCCCGCGGCGCTGCCTGCCGGCAAGCCGGTCCCGGCATCCGCAGGGAACACCTGCCCTATTATAAACGTCCCGCGCCCGGCTGTCGTTCACGATTTGTGAACCGGCTTCCCCCGGGACAAAAAGCCAGGAACTTTTTCTTATCGCTGCGAAAAAAGCGCTGATTCCATGCGGGTTCGCGGGTTTGAAACATCCCTGCATAAATGCACCTGGAAATCTGGGGTAAGTCCAGGACCGCAAGAAAAAAGGGCCTGCTGAAATCGCAAGCCCTTCTCTGCAAGGTTCATGAACTCCTGGCGAATTCTGTATACGATACCGGCTCAACTTCGCAAAGCAGATATGTAACTGCATCCACAGGATCATCTGATTCATTCCATAACTCAACTTCACACGCCGGACCAGAACGATATAAGCGGACTACGACTCCAACGGTACCTTTCGGGTAACCTTCTTTGGCTGCAAGGAGCCTTACCTTAGTGCTTTCTGTAA